>DATFKK010000039.1 GCA_035268685.1 Candidatus Krumholzibacteriia bacterium
CACCATCCGTGCGCTTCCGACGATCACGAGCGCGCAGGGCGACCAGCCCGACATCCTGGTGGTCAACGACTTCGGCCACCGTGGCGGCGAGAACGACTTCCTCACCGCCTTCGGCCAGCTCGGCATGAAGGAGGGTGTGGACTTCGACACCTGGACCACGAAGGGCCCGAGTTCTGCCGTGAGCAACGGCATCGGATCCGGTGGCGCACACGGGGCGACCGGCCAGCAGCTCGTCGGCTACTCCACGCTGATCTATCTGTCCGGCAACCTCTCGGACGCCCTGATCAGCGACGGGAGCAACCAGGGTGGAAACGACAAGAGCCTCGACACCGAGGCCCTTTCGCAGTGGCACAATGCAGCCGGCGATCGCTACATGGTCTACTTCGGCGACGACCTCGTCGACTTCATGAACAGCAGTGGGCCGGTGAACGCGTCGTACCTCTCGACCGTCATGGGCGTGCAGGCGGTGGACACGAACCTGCGGGACGAGGCCGGCGGTCTGACCACACCTCTGGTCCAGCCCTCCGACTTCGGCCTGACGCGCGGCTTGCAGACTCCGATCCTGGCCTTCGGTGGCTGTCTGGGCATCAACCAGTTCGACAGCATTCTGCCGGCCGGCGCATCGACCGTGCTCTACGAGATCGTCGATCCGAACACGGGTCAGGTCCAGACCCCGCCGGGCGCGGTGTGGTTCGAGCGCGAAGTGCCAGCGGCCGAAGGCACCGACCGCAAGGTCGACGTGACCTTCCCCTTCGGCTTCAACGTGGTCTACAATCCGCCGAACTACGTGGCCCAGAACGGAATCTCGGCCCGAGCCCTGTTCCTCCAGGAGCTGCTGACCTCGTTGGGCGGACCGGTGGGCGACATCTCGCAGGCCACCGACACCGATGCGGCTCCCCGGCCCTTCCGGGTGGCGGCGAACTCGCCCAACCCGTTCAACCCCAAGACGACCATCGCCTTCACGGCGCCGCGCTCGGGCGAGGTCCGGATCCGGGTGTTCAACCTGCGCGGCGAGCTCGTGCGGACGCTGCTCGACGGGACGGTCGCAGCGGGAGAGCACAACGTGGTCTGGAACGGCACCGACGCGCGGGGCTCGCGCGTGGCCAGTGGCGTCTACCTGTACCGCGTCGAAGGCTTCGGCCGGACGGTCACGCGCAAGATGGCCATGGTGAAATAAGGACCCACCCCGAGGGGGGTACGAAAGAGCCCGGCCACCGGACGGTGGCTGGGCTCTTCCATGACCGGTCCGCGACGCCGGGGCGCGCGCTACTGACCGCGACCGCTGAGCGTGCCCCCGAGCAGGTCGGCCGCACTGGCACCGGACCCGTTCGCAGGTCCTTCGTCCACCGCGTCGTCGGCCGCCACGGGCGGGGTTTCGCGGTAGAAGTATCCCGCGCTCTCGGCGATCTGACGGTGGCTCGGCACCCACCCGGCCCAGGTCTGCGACACTCCACCCGCCTGGACGAAGACCGCGCTCGGATAGGTCGGCACCATGGCGTCGAAGGTGGCCGGATCCAGGCGGTGGATCGGATAGGTCGGGAGGAAGGCGTCCTCGAAGGCCTCCAGGGACATCGGATCACTGTTCGTGACCGCGTGGACCTCCAGGCCCTCGACCCGGTCGTGCATGAGCTGCACCGCTCCGGCGTAGGCCCAGCAGTGGTCGCAATCGGCCGAGAAGAAGTAGAAGAAGGCGTCGTCGGGGATCTCGGCCAGCGGTGGCGACGCGTCGGCCAGGACCTGCAGATCGTCCGTGGTCACGTCCATGCTCTCACCGCTGTTCGACACCACCGGGCCACCGAGCAGGAACAGGCCGACGCCGAGCAGGGTCCCACCCCATCCGACCGTCGGGGTGACCATCGGATGCGGGGTCGCGAAGGGTCGGCCGAAGCGCAACACCACCCCCGCGAGCACCACCATCACGGCGTTGAGGACCAGCTCCTGCTCCGGGGCGACCTTGATCACCTCGCCGAAGCACCCGCAGTCGGCCATCCCGCGTTGGATCGCGATCACGTTGAAGACCATGAACACCGCGGCCAGCGGCACGGTGATTCCTGCAGCCAGGCGTCGTCCGGGGCCCAGGATCAGCATGAGGGCCAGCCCGAACTCGATCCCGATGAGCAGCGTGGCCGCCGGCAGCACCAGGGAGGGAGCCAGGAACTGGTAATCCTCGACCGTGGACACGAAGGCCGGGGCCGAGATCATCTTCGTGAATGCCGAGAACAGGAGCACGGCCCCCACCACCATGGCGGCGACGACTGCTAGCCCCGAGCCGGCGCCTCCACCCGTCGCGGGGCGCTCTTGTGAAGTTGTGTTCATGGTGGCGGAAAAGGGGGTTGCGAGGATTGCCAGGGGCCCATCTCGATACTAGGCTCCCGTCAACAGTAGACCCGTGCCGGGCACGGGCAAGTCACGGTCCCGTCAAGATCGGCGGGCCGAAGACCTCACGGGGCCTGCCGAAGCGTCGAACACCGCCCCACTCAACCGCTCCCTCGACCCCCGCAGGTGAGACATGGCCGAAGCCGTCACGAGCAGCTCTTCGTCGAAGTCGGTGATCGATCTGGCCGAGCGCGTCGGCGCGCACAACTACCACCCGCTCCCGGTCGTGATCTCCCTGGCGGAAGGCGTGTGGGTCCACGACCCCGAGGGCCGGCGCTACCTGGACTTCCTGTCGGCCTACTCGGCCGTGAATCAAGGCCACCGGCACCCGCACATCATCCAGGCGCTGAAGGACCAGGCGGACCGGGTCACGTTGACCAGCCGGGCCTTCTACAACGACCGCATGGGCGAGTTCCTCGAGAAGCTGTGCACCTACACCGGCTACCAGATGGCCCTGCCCATGAACACCGGCGCCGAGGCGGTGGAGACCTCCATGAAGCTGGCCCGCCTCTGGGGCCACAAGGTCAAGGGAGTCGAGGACGGGAAGCAGGAGATCATCTGCTTCCACGAGAACTTCCACGGACGCACGATCTCGATCATCAGCTACAGCGACGACGCCGTCGCTCGCGAGGGCTTCGGACCCTTCACCCCCGGCTTCCGGGTGGTCGACTACGACGACCCGCAGGCGATCGAGGACGCGATCACGCCGAACACCGTGGCCGTGAACCTCGAACCGATCCAGGGCGAGGCCGGAGTGAACGTGCCCAGCCACGGCTACCTGCGGGCGGTGCGTGAGATCTGCGATCGTCACGAGATCCTCATGATCGCCGACGAGGTCCAGACCGGGTTCTGCCGCACCGGGCGGAAGTTCGCGGTCGACCACGAGGACGTGCGCCCCGACGTCATGTGCCTGGGGAAGGCACTCGGCGGAGGTGTGTTCCCGGTGAGCGCCGTGGTCGCCGACGAGGACGTGCTCGGCGTGTTCGGTCCCGGGAGCCACGGCTCGACCTTCGGCGGCAATCCGCTGGGGGCCGCGGTGGCCATCGCCTCGATCGAGGTGCTCGAGAACGAGAAGCTCGACGAACGGGCCGAGGAGTTCGGCCAGTACGTGCGGGCGCAGCTCGAAGAGCTGGTCGATCAGGTTCCCCGTCTGCAGAAGGTCCGTGGCAAGGGGCTGCTGAATGCGGTCGTCTTCGAGGAGGGCTTCGAGGCCTGGGACGTGTGCGTGACCCTGAAGGACCACGGCCTGCTCGCCAAGCAGACCCACGGCAACATCATCCGGTTCGCGCCCCCACTGGTGATCAGCCGCGAGGAGCTGGATCACGCCCTGGGGATCATCCGCGAGGTGTTCCTGGCGATCGATTGAACGGGACTGGCCGACCGGCGGCCCGAGTGGGTATGATGCGGCGGAGGCGATCCCGAACGGGGTCGCCTCCTCTCGGTCCGGCCATCCCCCTCGGAGTCTTCCGATCATGCAATCCATCCGCGCTGCGGCCTCGGGTCTCGTCCTGGCCGCCGGACTCGCCGCCGTGTGTCTCGTCCCGTCCTCCGCCGTCGCACAATGGGACGAGGTCGAGATCGGGTCGCAGGAACTCACGCCGTCGATCCACGTGCTCACCGGCCGTGGCGGCAACATGGCCGTGTGCGTGGGTGACGAAGGCGTCTTCCTCGTCGACGACCAGTACGCGCCCCTCACCGACAGGATCCGCGCGAAGATCGCAGAGATCCACGACGGCCCCGTTCGCTTCGTCCTGAACACCCACTGGCACGGTGATCACACCGGCGGCAACGAGAACTTCGGCGAGACGGGATCGTTGATCGTCGCGCACGACAACGTTCGTGCTCGCATGGCGATCGAGAACGTGTCGACGATCTGGGATCGCACCACCCCGCCGTCGCCCGAAGGTGCCCTGCCGGTGGTGACCTTCAACGACGAGGTCACCTTCCACGTGAACGGCGAGACCGTGCACTGCTTCCACGTGGCGAACGCCCACACCGACGGCGACGCCGTCGTCCACTTCGTCGATGCCGACGTCATCCACATGGGCGACGTGTACTTCAACGGACTCTACCCGTTCATCGATACCGACAGCGGGGGCAGCATCGACGGCATGATCGCCGCCGTCGAACGGGTCATGGCTCTGTGCACACCCGAGACCGTCCTGATCGCGGGCCACGGTCCGGTGGGCGACCTCGATTCGCTCCGCGCCTACCATGACATGCTGGTCCGGATCCGCGCCCGCACGAACGCGCTGATCCGCCAGGGGGCGGACCTCGACGCGGTGATCGCCGCGGCGCCGACCGCGGAGTGGGACGCCGAGTGGGGGCAGACCTGGATCGACGGCGAAAAGTTCATCGAGATCGTGTTCGGCGACCTCGCGGGCCGAGCCCCGTCGTCGGATTGACCGCCCCGACGTCGCGGACGTAGCAAGGGCCCGTCCGGTCGGACGGGCCCTCGCGTTCCGGGCGCGAGCTCGGCGCCACGATCAGTTGAAGCGCTCCCCGACCTCTTCCAGGCGACGCTCGGTGCGCTCGATCAGCTTGCCGAACTTCCGCTCGTCCATTCCCAGGGCGCCGAGGGCCGGCGCGAAGTCCTCGTCCTCGGGAACGGTGTCGTGGGTGCCGCGTCCGAGGCGCGCGGCGACCAGGTCGGCGAGGTGGACGATCCACGGGACGTGTTCCAGCCCCTCCTCGTCGCCACACTCCTCCGGCTCGTGGTGATACTGGATCCCCACGCAGATGCTGCGGGGGAGCTTCCAGTGCGCCGCGATCAGTCCGCCCAGCTCGGCGTGGTTCACGTTCAGGACCTCGGTCTCGGCCTCGGGACCCGACCGGCCACCGTCGGACCGCGCACGCTCGAGGAATTCCTGGATGTCCCGGTCGAGGAACCGACCCAGGACCAGCTTGCCCACGTCGTGCAGGAGAGCGGCGGTGAACGTCTCCGGCGGTACCGTGAACGACGGTAGCCCGATCATGGACTCCGCGGCCAACGCTGCGGCCACCGAGTGCTCCCACAACCGCCCCTCGGACAGGTCGTAGGCCGGCACCGCTCCCAACATCCGGGTCCGCACGCCGGCGGCGACGGCCATCGAGAGGACGGCTCCGGTCCCGAGGCGGATCACGGCCCGATCGACGGTGGTGATCGCGTTCACCGACCCACTCGACGCGGAATTGGCCACCCGCAGGACCTTCACGGTCAGGGCCTGGTCGAGCGAGATCGCCTCGACGATCTCCTTCATCTCGGAGTTCGGATCCGCCACCAGCCGGGCCAGGCGCGACGCCGTGGCGGGCAGGGGCTCGAGGTCCTGGGCCTGCAGGATCAGCTGATCGTGCTCGAGGACTTCCATCGGTCGCTCCGGTCGCCGGAAGATTGATTCAGGAATCGGGGGCTCCCGACCCGCTCGGTTGGGGTATCGGCAGCCTACGCCATGATTTGAAGCACGGATCGTTCCCGGCCGCACCGGATCGCGTCCCATCTGTCAACTCGTTGCGAAACCTGGAGTTGAACGTGCTGTGAACGGTGCACGGCTGATGCGGCTGCATCACGGGGATCGTGATCTCGACATTCCAGTGGCGCGCCGTGGGTGAATTCCCTACTCTCAGCACCGGCGATCAGCGAAAACAAAGTCAAGACAGCGACTTCGGCCGCTCACCGGCCGCCGGAACCCCCGGTCCGCGCTCGCTCGCGCACCCCCGCCCCGGCCGGTCGATCGTGATGGCCCCCTTGGTCGCGGAGCTGCGGTCGTCGGTCCGCCTTCCACCGTGTGCGGGGTCCTCCACGTATGTCGCAGTTGTTCCACCACAGTACCAACGCGCTGGCCCGCTTCTCCCTGTTCGGCGGCGTCGTGATCCTGGCCGGCCTCGGCTATCTCGGATGGGTCTGGGCCCACTCGTCCTACATGACGGGTGAGAGCGTGGTCCTGAACCAGCCCGTCCCGTTCAGCCACGACCACCACACGGCGGGCCTGGGCATCGACTGCCGCTACTGCCACACCTCGGTCGAGGAATCCAGTTCCGCGGGGATCCCGCCCGTCCAGACCTGCATGAACTGCCACAACATCATGTGGAACCGCGAGGACATGCTCGCGCCCGTGCGCGACGCCTACCGCGCCGGCGAGTCGATCCCGTGGAATCGGGTGTACGACCTGCCCGACTACGTCTACTTCGATCACAGCATCCACGTGAACAAGGGTATCGGCTGTGAGACCTGCCACGGTCGGGTCGATCGTCAGCCGCTGATCCAGCAGGCGGAATCGCTGCAGATGAAGTGGTGCCTGGAGTGCCACAACAGTCCCGAGCAGTTCATCCGCCCTCGTGACGAGGTCCTGACCATGGGGTACGAACCCGAGGGAGACCCCGCCGAGCTCGCGCATCGGTTGATCGAGGAGTACGACGTGGCGCCGGGCATCGACTGCGGCGTCTGCCATCGTTGAACCATGCGCGCTGGAAGCCCTGAAACGGCCACCGATCCTGGAGATCCCATGAAGTCCGAGCCGACGACCGAGGGCGGCCTGCGGGTCGAGGAGATCCGTGCCCGCCTCGCCGGGAAGCAGGGCCCCGCCTACTGGCGGAGCCTCGACGAACTCGCCCGGACCGACGAGTTCGCCGAGATGGTCCACAAGGAGTTCCCGCAGATGCTCCCCGTGGAGGGCGCGACGACGAGCCGGCGTCGCTTCCTGCAGCTCATGGGAGCGTCGTTGGCCCTGGCCGGACTGAACGCGTGCTCGATCCAGCCCGAGGAAAGGATCCTCCCCTACACGAAGCAGCCCGAGGAGATCGTCCCGGGCAAGCCGCTGTACTACGCGACGGCGCACCCCCACGGTGCCTTCGGACGCGGCATGCTGGTCGAGAGTCACATGGGTCGGCCCACGAAGATCGAGGGCAACCCCGATCACGGTTCGAGCCTGGGCGCGACCGACCTCTTCGACCAGGCCTCGATCCTCGATCTCTACGACCCCGACCGGGCACAGACGCCGGAGTACCTGGGCAACCTGCGATCCTGGGAGAACTTCGCGGAGTCCATCCGCACTCAGCTCGAGGCCCAGCGCGGCCTCCGAGGCCAGGGTCTGCGCATCGTCATGGAGTCGACGACCTCGCCCACGATCCGCCGTCTGCTGGGGCAGTTGCGCGAGGACTTCCCGCAGTGCGACGTGGTGACCTTCGACGCCGCCGGCCACGATGCGGCGGCCCGGGCCGCACGCCGCGCGTTCGGTGCCCCGACGCACGTCCACTACGACCTGGCGGCGGCCGACGTTGTCGTCACCCTCGACCACGATCTGCTGACCGAAGGCCCGGGTGCGGTGCGCTACGCGCGGGACTTCGCCGACGGCCGACGTGTGGTCGAGGACGAGAGCCGCATGAACCGGCTCTACGCGGTGGAGAGCTCCCCCACCAGCACGGGGAGCCTGGCCGATCATCGTCTACGGCTGTCGCCCGGACGCGTCGAACGCTTCGCCGTGGCGCTGGCCGCCGAACTCGGCGTCGACGGCGTGACCGCATCGACCGACGACGACCTCAGGACATGGGTGCGCAACGTCGCGCGCGACCTCCAGGCGAACCGCGGACGGAGCCTCGTCACCGCGGGCGAACACACGCCCGAGGACCTGCAGGTGCTCTGTCACGCGATCAACGGGGCGCTCGGCAACCTGGGTCGGACGATCCGCCTGACCGAGGCCGTGATCGACGACGACCGCCCGTCGACCGAGAACCTCCGTCGCTTCGTCGACGACCTCGAGCGCGGCGCGGTCGACGTCGTGTTCTTCCTCGGTGGTAACCCGGTGTTCGACGCTCCGGCCGACCTGGACCTGACCGCGGCGATCCAGAGGGCCGAGCTGCGGATCCGTGTCTCCTCGTTCGTCGACGAGACCGCCAACGTCTGCCAGTGGCAGATCCCGGCCAGCCACTACCTGGAGAGCTGGGGCGACATCCGCGCGCACGACGGCAGCGCGATGGTCGTGCAGCCCCTGATCCGCCCGCTGTACCAGTCGAAGTCCTACTCGCAGGTCCTCGCACTGATTCTCGGCGACGCCGGGGCCTCCGACCTCGCCCTGGTCCAGGAAACCTGGCGCGCGGCGGCGGAGGGCGACTTCGACCGGCAGTGGCGCCGCTGGTTGCACGACGGCGGCATCGCCGGCGGGGCTGCCGCTTCGATCCTGCGCTCGGTCGACACGGCCGCGGTGCGTGAGGCGGCCGGTGAAGTCGGCGCGTCCCGTGGGATGGCCGTCGTCTTCCGTCCCGACCCGACCATCGGCGACGGCCGCTGGGCGAACAACGCCTGGCTGCAGGAGTGCCCGAAGCCCCACACGCGGATCACCTGGGACAACGCGGCCCTGATGAGCCCGCGCACGGCCGAGGCGCTGGACGTGTCGAACGAGGAGATGATCCGGATCACCGCGGGCGACCGCTCGCTCGAGATCGCGGCCTGGATCCTTCCCGGGCACGCCGACGACACCATCACCGTGCACCTGGGCTACGGGCGCGAGCGGGCCGGCCGCATCGGCAACGGCTGCGGATTCGACGCCACCGCCCTGCGCAGCAGCGACGCCTGGTGGCGCGTGGACGGCGTCGAGGTCGAGCCGCTGGGCCAGCGGTACCGCCTGGCCAGCACCCAGACGCACCACAACATGGAAGACCGCTACCTGGTGCGGCACGGTACCATCGAACAGATCCGCAGCGGTCACCACTTCCACGACCCCACGCACGGGATCAAGGTCGACAAGTCCCTGATGCCCGGTCACGAGTACGATGGCTACAAGTGGGGCATGGTGGTCGATCTCAGCACCTGCACCGGTTGCAACGCCTGCGTGGTGGCCTGCCACAGCGAGAACAACATCGCGATCGTGGGCAAGGAAGAGGTCCTGAACGGCCGCGAGCTGCACTGGATGCGCATCGACCGCTACTTCGAGGGCGACCTCGACCAGCCGGCCACCTACCTGCAGCCGGTCATGTGCCAGCACTGCGAGCAGGCGCCGTGCGAGGTGGTCTGTCCGGTGGCCGCCACCGTGCACAGCGAAGAGGGCATCAATACGATGGCCTACAACCGCTGCGTGGGAACTCGCTACTGCGGGAACAACTGCCCGTACAAGGTGCGCCGCTTCAACTTCTATCAGTACGCCGACCAGGACACAGAGTCCCTGAAGCTCGGCCGCAACCCCGACGTCACCGTCCGCCACCGCGGCGTCATGGAGAAGTGCACCTACTGCATCCAGCGGACCAACCAGGCCAAGATCGAGGCCAAGGTGAACGACATGCCGTTGAGCGAGACCGGGCTGCAGTCGGCGTGTCAGCAGGCCTGCCCCACCGAGGCGATCCAGTTCGGCGATCTGAACGATCCCGACACCCGGGTGTCGAAGTGGAAGGAATCGGACCTCGACTACGGGATCCTGACCGAGCTCGGCACCCGCCCGCGGACCACGTATCTGCGCCGTGTGAGCAACCCCAACCCCGAACTCGCGAGGAGTTGACGTGGCCAACGCACCCATGACCGAGGGCGACGACCGTCACCAGCTGACGGCCCCGATCGTCGGCCCGGGCCATACCCCCGCGTCGGTCACCGACAAGATCGCGACCGTGGTCACGGCCGAGACGCCCAAGTGGTGGTTCCTCGGCGCAGCCGCCGCCTTCGGTCTGTTGTCGATCTTCCTGCTGTCGGTCGGCGTCCTCTTCTGGAAGGGTGTCGGGATCTGGGGGATCAACAATCCCGTCTACTGGGGCTTCGCGATCATCAACTTCGTGTGGTGGATCGGGATCGGGCACGCCGGCACGCTGATCTCGGCGATCCTGCTGCTGCTCCGGCAGAACTGGCGGAACTCGATCAACCGCTTCGCCGAGGCCATGACGATCTTCGCCGTGGCTTGCGCGGGCATGTTCCCGCTTCTCCACCTCGGACGCCCCTATCGCTTCTACTATCTGCTGCCACACCCGAACACCTTCGAGCTGTGGCCGCAGTTCCGCAGCCCGCTGATCTGGGACGTCTTCGCGGTCACCACCTATGCCCTGGTGTCGATCCTCTTCTGGTACGTCGGCCTGATCCCCGACCTGGCCACGCTGCGCGACCGGGCCAAGAACCGCTTCGCCGCCTTCGTCTACGGGATCCTCGCCGCCGGCTGGCGCGGGAGCACGAGGCACTGGCACCAGTACGAGGTCGCCTCCATGCTCCTGGCCGGACTGGCCACACCACTCGTGGTGAGCGTGCACACCGTGGTGTCCTTCGACTTCGCCACGAGCCAGCTCCCGGGGTGGCACACCACCATCTTCCCGCCCTACTTCGTGGCGGGTGCCGTGTTCGCCGGCTTCGCCATGGTCATCACCCTGGCCCTGCCGCTGCGCTGGTTGTTCGGCCTGCAGGACTTCATCACGGACACCCACATGGACCTCATGGGCAAGGTCATGCTGGCCACGGGCCTGATCGTGGTCTACGGCTACGCCATCGAGATCTTCGTCGGGTGGTACAGCGGTAGCCCGTACGAGCGCTACATGCTGATCAATCGAATGTCCGGACCCTACATGTGGAGCTACATCGCCCTGTGGGTCTGTAACTTCGCGGCCGTCCAGTTCCTGTGGAGCAAACGGATTCGCAGCAACATGCTCGCGCTCTTCGTGATCTCGATGTTCGTGAACGTCGGCATGTGGCTCGAACGCTTCGTGATCGTGGTCACCAGTCTGCACCGTGACTTCATGCCCTCGAGCTGGGGCATGTACCAGGGCACGATCTGGGACTGGGCCACCTTCGTGGGTACGATCGGCCTGTTCCTGTCGCTCATGTTCCTGTTCATCCGCTTCCTGCCGATGATCAGCATCTTCGAGATGCGGATGATCCTTCCCGAGGCCTCCAAGGCCAAGAAGGGGTCGTGATGGCTGCTGTCACGCACGGGTCGAAGCTCCATGGCATGTTGGCCATGTTCGAGGATCCGGCCGACGTGGTCGAGGCGATCCACCGGACCAAGGAAGAGGGCTACTCGGAGTTCGACACCTTCTCGCCCTATCCGGTCGAGGAGTTCGCCGACGCCCAGGACGCCCATCACAGCTGGTTGCCGTGGATCGTTCTCGCCGGCGGGGTCTTCGGGGCCCTTCTCGGATGGTTCCTCCAGTTCTACACCTCGACCGAGGTCTATCCCATGAACATCGGCGGCCGGCCGTTCAACAGCTGGCCTGCCTTCATCGTGGTGATCTTCGAGTGCACGATCCTCTTCGGCGCCTTCTCGGCCGTCTTCGGCATGCTGGCCCTGAACGGCCTGCCGGCCCCCTACCATCCGCTCTTCAACGTCGAGAGCTTCAAGCGGGCCAGTCAGGATCGCTACTTCCTCCTGATCGAAGCCAAGGACCCTCGCTTCGACGAGCAGCGCACCCGGGACTTCATGCAGAGTCTGGGTCCGAACGAGGTGAGTCCCGTTGAAGAGTAGACGGATCGGGATCGCGTTGATCGCGGCCGCCTTCCTGGCCGTGAGCACCGGCTGCGCCGACATGAAGGACCAGCCGCGCTTCGAGCCCTACGAACAATCCGACTTCTTCCCCGACGGCCGCGCCTCGCGCGAACTCGTCGACGGAACCGTTCCGCGTGGCTTCCTGCGTGAGGACGACGCCTACTACCGCGGCCTCACCGACGACGGAACCTTCGTCGAGCGCATCCCCGCCGCGGTCGACGCGGCCATGCTCGAACGCGGGCGCGAGCGCTACGACATCTTCTGCTCGCCATGCCATTCGATGACCGGCGACGGAAACGGCATGATCGTGCAGCGCGGCTACAAGCAGGCCTCGAGCTACCACCAGCCACGCCTGCGTGCGATCGAGGACGGGTACCTGTACGACGTGATCACCAACGGCTTCGGACAGATGGCGGGCTACGCCTCGCAGATCGATCCCGAGGATCGCTGGGCGATCGTGGCCTACATCCGCGCGCTGCAGCTGGCGCAGTTCACCGACGTGGCCACGGTCGAGCCCGACATCCGCTCCGTGCTGGAGCGCGGCGAGGTCTACGACGTGCGCTCGCTCGAGAAGAAGGACGAAGGAGACGACCATGGCGCAGCACACTGACGGCTGGACCCCGCCGGCCGAGGTCGGCGGACTGCGCAACATCGGCTTCGGTGTCGGGCTGGTCGCCCTGGCCGCGTCGGTCGCCGGCTACTTCGTGGAATCGAAGCAGTTCATGCACAGCTACGCGCTCGCCTACGCCTTCGTCCTGCTCTTCCCGCTCGGTGGACTCGCGCTCATGATGCTGAACCACGTCACCCGCGGCGCCTGGGGCGTGGTGATCCGGCGGATCCTGGAGGCTTCGGCCCGGACCATTCCCTTCATGGCGATCCTCTTCCTGCCGCTCCTCGTCGACGCCTTCACCACTTTCGAAGTGTTCAAGTGGGCGGATCCGGAGGTCGTGGCCGAGGATCCGATCATCGAGTCGAAGGTCGCCTATCTGAATTCGCCGTTCTTCGCGGCACGAGCTGCGTTGTACTTCGCGGTCTGGATCTTCCTCGCCTACACGATCAGTGGATTGTCGCGACGGCAGGACGAGAACGGGGACATGGCCTACGCCCAGCGCATGCAGGGTTATTCGGCCGGTGGCCTGGTGGCCTTCATGATCGTCACCAGCTTCGCGTCGTTCGACTGGCTGATGTCGCTGGATCCCCACTGGTTCTCGAGCATCTACGGCGTGTACTACGCCGGGAGCGCGGCCCTGGCCATGCTCGCCCTCACCGTCCTGGTGGCGGTGTGGCTGAGCAAGCGCGAACCCATGAACGAGGTCTACCGTCGCGGCCATTACGCCGACTGGGGCAAGCTGCTGCTGGCCTTCACCATGCTGTGGGGCTATTTCTCGATTTCGCAGTTGATCATCCTGTGGTCCGGCAACCTGCCCGAGACGGTGCCCTGGTACCTCGTCCGGATCAGTGGCATGTACGAATGGTTCGCGAAGGGCCTGATCGCTCTGGGCTTCTTCGTGCCCTTCGTGCTCCTGCTGTCGGCGGATCTGAAGCGGAATCCCGCGCGCCTGTCCCTCGTGGCCGTCTACATCATCGTGATCCGTTTCGCCGACACCTACTGGCAGGTCATGCCGTCGTTCAACGTGTACCATCCCGAAGAAGCCAGCTTCCACTGGCTCGACTTCTCGCTGGTGCTCGCGCTCGGCGGTCTGTGGCTCGGCGTCTTCTTCGTGCAGCTGGCGAGCCGCCCCCTGATCCCGCGGAACGAGCCCTTCCTCGAGGAGGCACTGACGCACCATGGCTGATCGTCGCCCCGACACCGCACAAGAACCCCACGTGACGGCCGAGCGTCCCGACCAGTTCGATCGCGAGATCTCCTGGAAGGCGATCGGCTGGAGCATGGGTATCATCACGGTCATCACGGTCGCGTCGTTCCTCGGCATGTGGTTCCTCGGCGTGGACTTCCGGGATCGGATGGCCGAGTCCGACTCCCCGGCCCCGCTCGTGGCCGAGAGCCGCGACGAGATCCTGCCTCCGGAGCCCCGGCTGCAGACGACCTCGTACGACGACTGGGCCGAGATGAAGTCCGAACACGAAGAATTCCTGTCCACCTACGCGTGGACCGATCGCAGCCGCGGCAAGGTCCGGATCCCGGTCGACGAGGCCATGCGCCGGATCGCGGAGGACGGCCTGCCCAGCTTCCCCGCTCCCCCGGCGCCCTCGACCCCGGCTTCCGAATCCACGGGATCCGATCCGGTCGAAGGCAACTGACAGGGGGTGTCAACGATGTATGAATCCATGAAGTTGCTCCGATGGACGGTCCTCGGACTGGCCACATTCGCGTTCGTGGCGCAGGCGTCGGTCGCCGATGCCCGCTACGGCAAGCAGGAACGTCTGGAAGAGGACGGGTCGCTGCCCGGCGACCTCCGTGAGGTCGGCTTCGACCAGCGACTGGGCGAAGACGTCCCGCTCGATCTGACCTTCACCGACGAGGCCGGGGAAGAAGTCCGTCTCGGGAAGTTCTTCGGATCGGACAAGCCGGTCGTCCTGGCCCTCGTCTACTACGAGTGCCCCATGCTCTGCGACATGATCCTGAGCGGTCTGACGACCAGCCTCGAGATCCTGAACTTCGATCCCGGCACCGACTACGAGGTCGTCGTGATCAGCTTCGATCCCGGCGAGGATCATTTCCTCGCCTCGGCCAAGAAGCGCGGCTACATGCAGCAGTTCGGACGTCCCGGCACCGAGGGTGGCTTCCACTTCCTGACCGGAACCCCCGAGAACATCGACGCAGTCACCGACGCCGTCGGCTTCACCTACAGCTACGACGAGGATCGCGACGAGTACGCCCACGCCAGTGGGATCACCATCCTGACCCCCGGAGGCAAGATCTCGCGCTATCTCTTCGGGGCAGAATTCGCCCCGAAGGACCTGCGACTCGCGCTGGTCGACTCGGGCGACTCGAAGATCGGCAGTGCCGTCGATCAGCTCCTGCTGTTCTGCTACAACTACGATCCCGCGACGGGGCGCTACGGCGCCGCCACGATGAACCTGGTGCGTCTGGGTGGCGCGCTGACCCTGGTCGCCGTGATCGGGTTCATCGTGTTCTCGCGTCGCCGGGACCGCCAGTCGGCCCGTGTCCCGAACGAGGAGCTTCCGCAATCATGACGCCGCTGCCGTCGATGCTCCCCCTGGCGAACATACCGTTGATGCCGGAGCAGGCGTCGACCATGGCCAAACGGGTCGACGACCTGTACTACGTCATGATCGGGCTGTCGGCCGTCGCGACCATCCTGATCGTCGCGGCGTTGGTGTTCTTCATCGTCCGCTACCGCCGCCGCCACGAAGACGAGATCGGACATCGAGAGCACGCCGGCAACTGGCTCGAGATCACCTGGACGGTGATCCCCGGCCTCATCTTCCTGGGACTGTTCTACTGGGGAGCCCACGTATACTTCGAGAACTACCGCATCCCGGCCGACGCCGAGCGCTACTACGTGGTGGGCAAGCAGTGGATGTGGAAGTACCAACATCCTTCGGGCAATCGCGAGATCAACGACCTGCACGTGCCGGTGGGACGTCCGATCGAGCTGGTCATCACCAGCGAGGACGTGATCCACAGTTTCTACGTGCCGGCCTTCCGGGTGAAGCGCGACGCCGTGCCCGGGCAGTACACCACCGCCTGGTTCGAAGCCACCAAGACGGGGACCTACGACATCTTCTGTGCCGAGTACTGCGGAGCCGAACATTCCCTGATGATCGGCAAGATCCACGTGATGGAAGAGGCCGACTACCAGGAATGGCTCGACGGCAAGAGCGACGGTCGATCGCTGATCGCCACCGGTGAACAGCTCTTCGAGGAGAAGGCCTGCAGCACCTGCCACCAACCCGACAGTTCGGCCCGGGCCCCCATTCTGAACGGCATCTACGGTTCGGAGATCGCGCTGCTCGGCGGCAACCGCACGAAGGCCGACGACAACTACATCCGGGAATCGATCCTCGAACCCAGCGCCAAGGTGGTGGCCGGCTACCAGCCGATCATGCCCACCTACAAGGGGCAACTGACCGAAGAGGAGATCCTGGAGCTGATGAGCTACATCAAGTCGCTCGACGGCGCCGACCAGGGCGCCCAGGGCACCAGGTGATGCGGGCGGGAGTTCTCGCCGAAGCCCCCGACCAGTGCGGCCCCGCGGGGTCGAGAAGGGTCCACGCGCCATGACGAGCACGACGATCACATCGGGCGGCGGCCGTGACGCCACCCCCGACCACGAACACCCCGACTACCTCAACGACGGGTACGGGGCGAAGTCGTGGCTTCTGAGTACCGATCACAAGCGGATCGCGATCCTCTACCTGATCTCGGCCACGGCGTTCTTCCTCCTGGGGAGCATCTTCGCCGCTCTGATCCGGCTCGAGCTGGCCACGCCCCAGGGCGACCTGGTCCAGCCGGACATGTACAACCGACTGTTCACGATCCACGGCGTGATCATGGTGTTCCTGTTCCTGATCCCGGCCATTCCGGGCATCTTCGGGAACTTCCTGATCCCGATCATGATCGGGGCCAAGGACCTGGCCTTCCCTCGACTGAACCTGGGGAGCTGGTACGTCTACAACCTCGGCTCGATTCTGGTGCTGTTGGCCGTCTTCCGCGGTGGACTCGACACCGGTTGGACCTTCTACGTGCCCTTCAGTTCGAGCTACTCGGCCACGAACGTCGTGTTGGCAGCCGTGGGGATCTTCATCGCCGGCTTCGCGTCGATCATGACCGGCCTGAACTTCCTGGTGACCGTCCACCGTCTGCGGGCCCCGGGCATGACCTGGTTCCGGCTGCCGCTCTTCGTCTGGAGCCACTACGCCACGAGCATCATCATCCTGCTCGGCACACCGGTCGTTGCGATCACGCTGCTGTTGGTGGGCGCCGAACGGGTGCTGCACCTGGGAATCTTCGACCCCGCCTACGGCGGGGATCCCCTGCTCTTCCAGCACCTCTTCTGGTTCTACAGCCATCCGGCCGTGTACATCATGGTGCTGCCGGCCATGGGCATCCAGAGCGAGATCATCGCCGCCTTCTCGCGCAAGCGCATCTTCGGCTACAAGTTCGTGGCCTACTCGAGCATGGCGATCGCAGTCCTGGGCTTCCTGGTCTGGGGTCACCACATGTACACCAGCGGCCAGTCGCCCTATGCGGCCGTCGTGTTCTCGATCCTGACCATGCTGGTGGCCGTACCGAGCGCCGTGAAGACCTTCAACTGGACGGCCACGCTCTACCGCGGATCGGTGAGCTTCGAGACACCCATGCTCTACGCCCTGGCCTTCATCGGGCTCTTCCTGGTGGGTGGTCTGACGGGCGTCATGCTGGGCACCCTGGGCTTCGACGTCCACGTGCACGACACCTACTTCGTGGTCGCCCACTTCCACTACGTGATGGTCGGCGTGACCGTCACTGCCTTCCTCGGCGGTCTGCACTTCTGGTGGCCGAAGATCACCGGCCGCATGTATCCCGAGGGTTGGGCCAAACTGTCGGCCCTGCTGGTCTTCGCGGGATTCAACCTGACCTTCTTCCCACAGTTCCTGCTCGGCTATCTGGGGATGCCGCGGCGCTACCACGCCTATCCCGACGACTGGCAGGTACTGAACGTGCTCAGCAGCGCCGGTGCGTCGATCCTGGGTGTCGGCTTCATCCTGCCCGGCATCTACCTCACGTGGTCGCTGGTCAAGGGGAAGAAGGCGCCGCCGAACCCTTGGGGTGCCACCGGTCTGGAGTGGCAGATCGGCTCACCGCCGACCAAGCACAACTTCGAGGAAGACGTGGTGGTGACCCACGAGGCCTACGACTACCACGGCCTGGCCGCGGCCACCCGGTCGTCCGATGCGCCAACGACCAAGGAGCAGGAGAACGTTGTCTGACGCCGCCCCCGCCCAACGACAACCCAACCGGCTGGCGTACTGGTACCGCAGCTACGCCGAGCAGACCGAGTCGGTCACGCTGGGCATGTGGCTGTTCCTGGTCACCGAGGTCATGTTCTTCGGTGGCCTGTTCATGGCCTACATGCTGTACCGGACCTTCAACCGTGAGGCCTTCGCCGCGGCGAGCTACACGCTCGACATCGGCCTCGGCGCGTTCAACACCGTCGTGCTGATCGTTTCGTCGCTCACGGTCGTGTTGGCGGTTTGGGCCGCCGAGAAGGGCAAGCAGAAGCAGCTGATCCTGTGGCTGGTCGCCACCATCGTGCTCGGCTGCACCTTCCTCGGCGTGAAGTACGTCGAATACGAACACAAGTGGCACGAGAACAAGTTCCCGGGTCCGGAGTTCGTGTTCGAGGACAAGCGGGACTTCGCGCACTCCGCCGAGCCCGTCGACCCGGACAAGGTGCGGATGTTCTTCCACATCTACTTCGGGATGACGGGCCTGCACGCCTTGCACATGATCATCGGGATCGGGGTCTTCGCGGTGCTACTGGTCAACGCCATCAAGGGGAAGTACACCCAGCGATGGCACGACCCGATACCGGTGGCCGGCCTCTATTGGCACTTCGTGGATCTCGTGTGGATCTACCTGTTCCCCTTGTTGTACCTGATCGGTCGACACTAGGAGGCGCGCATGTCTACCGAACAACACGGACACATCGGGCTGCGCGTCTACTTCGCGGTCTTCTTCGCCCTGATGATCCTCACCTGGATCACCGTCGAGGCCTCGTACCACGACTTCGAGCCCTGGAACGATCTGATCGCCCTGGGGATCGCCACGGCCAAGGGTGCGCTGGTGGTGCTCTTCTTCATGCACGTCTGGCACAGCTCGCCACTGACGAAGATCGTCCTGATCACGGCACTCTTCTTCTTCCTGGTCCTCGTGGCCTTCGTCTACGCCGACGTCCTCACCCGCGAGATGCTGAACGTTCCGTCGCGGCCGCCCGGATTCGGCTGACCCTCGGGCCTGGACCAACCCCATGTCCTTCGGCGGAACTCGCGAGGCGGAGTTCCGTGGAGCTTTCACGCGGGACGACCGATCCAGGGTCGGCCGAGGGAATGCGGCGTCATGGGTCGAGACGCTTCTCGACCACGACCACGTCGAGCACGCGTCCGAACTTCTCGCCGGCTCCGTGCATGGTCCCCACGCGACCGAACCCGTGACGTTCGAAGAGGGCCAGACTCGCCGAGTTCGTCGACTCGATCCGGCCGAGAACGACGCGGTGTTCCCCGCGGACGGCACACGCGATCAGGTCGTCGAGCAGGAGACTCCCGACGCCGCACCGCCGCTGGGCCCGATCCACGAAGAGCGAGGCTTCGACCGTCCGGGCGTATCCGGCCTTCGGTGACCACGCGGTGAGCTTGCCCCACGCGACCACCCCACCGGAGTCGTCCTCGACCACGCGCACGCGTTGCCGCGGAGGACGGTGTGCAGCCAGCCATTCCCCGCGGGAGCAGGGTTCCCACGGGTCGTGGTCCATGGTCGAGGTCGAGTGCTCGACCTCGTGGTTGTAGATCGCACAGATCGAGGGCAGGTCGGCTTCGCCGGCGTCGCGTACGCGGAAGCGTGGGGCAGCCGTCACCGCCTGCGCAGCTCCGGCCGGTCCCGGTAGGCCTCCAGCGACTCCGGATTCGCCAGGGCTTCGCGGTTGTCGACCTCCTCGCCGTGGACGACCTTGCGCACGGCGATCTCGCTGATCTTGCCGCTCACGGTGCGCGGGACGTCGTCGACGGCCACGATCACCCGCGGGACGTGGTGGGGACTGGCTTGCGACCGGATGGCCGCTCGCAATCGGTCCCGTAGCGTGTCGTCGAGTGCGTGGGCCTCGGCCATGCGTACGAACAGCACGATCCGCTGATCGTCCCCGGCGTCCTGGCCCACCACCACCGCTTCGAGCACCTCGTCGAAGTTCTCGACCACGCGATAGATCTCGGCAGTGCCGATGCGCACACCGCCCGGGTTGAGCGTCGCGTCGCTGCGTCCGTGGAACACCATCCCGCCGTGTGGGGTGACCTCGACCCAATCCCCGTGTCGCCAGGTGTTCTCGAAGTGCTCGAAGTAGGCACTCCGGTAACGGGCGCCCTCGAGGTCGTTCCAGAAGCCGACCGGCATCGAAGGAAACGGCAGCGTGCAGACCAGTTCCCCCTTCTGCCCCGGAGGCAGGGCATGGCCTGCATCGTCGAAGACCTCGACGTTCATCGCGAGCCCCCGCGTCTGCAGCTCACCGCGGCGAACGGGACCCATGGGATTGCCCAGGGCGAAGCACGAGATCAGGTCGGTACCCCCGGAGATCGACGCCAGCTGTAGGTCGCTCTTCACGTCGCGGTAGACCCAGTCGAAGCCTTCCGGCGCGAGCGGACTGCCGGTACTGAGGATCACACGCAACGCGTCGAGCCGATGGGTGTCGCGAGGGCGCAGGCCGCGCTTCTCGGCCATGGCGATCCACTTGGCGCTGGTGCCCAGCACGGACAGGTTCTCGTCGTCGACCAGGTCGAACAGCCGTGCCGTCCTCGGATGGAAGGGCGATCCGTCGATCAACACGATGCGCGCACCCACGGCGAGTCCGCTGGCCATCCAGTTCCACATCATCCAGCCACAGGTGGTGAAATACGCGAAACCGTCGCCCTCGCGAAGGTCGGTGTGCAACACCAGTTCCTTGAGGTGCTGCAGCAACGTGCCGCCCGCACCGTGTACGATCGCCTTGGGCAGACCCGTGGTCCCCGACGAGTACATGACGTAGACGGGGTGATCGAAGGGCAGCTGCTCGAAGTGGGGCGCGGCCGCAGCCCGTCCGCTCACCGCCTCGCTCCAGAGCACCACGTCGTCCACGTCGACCTCTTCGAGTGGGCGAGAAGCCAGGCTCTGCACCAGGAGCACGCGCTGCACCGAGGGGAGCTTCGAGCGCAACTCCCGCACCCGGTCGAGTGCCGGTCGGTTCTTGTCACCGTACCGGTGACCGTCGGCGGCCACGAGGACCTTCGGTTCGATCTGCCCCAGGCGATCGAGGGCGCCCTGGATCCCGAAGTCGGGCGAACAACTCGACCAGATGGCACCGAGTCCGGTCGTCGCCAGCATGGCGATCACCGTCTCGGCACGATTGGGCATGTAGGCGCCGACGCGATCGCCCACACCCACGCCGGCTTCCACGAGCGTCGCCTGGCACCTGGCAACCTCGGCGCGCAATTCGTCTCGCGTGTAGACGTGACGGCGACCCATCTCGTCGCGTCCGACCAGGGCGACCGCGTCGCCCCGATGGCGCAACAGGTTCTCGGCGAAGTTCAGACGCGCCTCGGGGAACCAACGGGCTCCGGGCATGCGGTCGATGTCCTCGACCACCACCGCGCCCTTCTCGCCGACCACGCCGACGAAGTCCCACAGACGCGACCAGAAGCCCGGCGCCTTGGCCACCGACCACCTCCAGAGGCCGTCGTAGTCGGTCACGGCGGGATCGACGGAGTCGCGGACCCCGCCGAGGAAACGAGCCATCGCCGTTGCCCGGGCGCGATCGACGGAGGGCTGCCAGAGGACCTCACCGGGCTCGCCCGCGCTCACGCCGCCGTCTCCTCCCCGCCGACCACGCCACGGCATTCGCCGAATCCGATCGGCACCGCGCCGTCGGACTCGCACCGTCCGCGCATGACGACCTCGTCGCCGTCCTCGAGGAAGCGCCGCTCCTCACCGGAGGGCAGCTCGATCGGCTCGGTTCCCCGCCACGTGAGTTCCAGCAGACACCCGCGGCTGCCCTTGTCGGGACCCGAAACGGTACCACTGGCGAGAAGATCACCGGGGCGCAGATTGCACCCGTTGCTGGCGTGATGGGTGAGCATCTGCGACACGGTCCAGTACATGTCGGTGAACGATCCTCGACTCAGACGGACCGGTTCCATGCCCTTCTCCCGCATCGTGGCACTGCTCAGGTACACTTCCACCGTCAGGTCGATGGCCCCACGCGCCTGGACGTCGGGATGGTCGAGATACGGCAGAGGCGACGGATCTCCCTCCGGTCGCGGCTCGGTGGGACGCCGGAAGGGCGCGAGCGCGTCCATGGTCACCACCCACGGCGAGATCGAGGTCGCGAAGCTCTTGGCCAGGAACGGACCGAGCGGCTGGTACTCCCAGGGCTGGATGTCGCGTGCGGACCAGTCGTTCACCAGGCAGAGCCCGAAGAGGTGCTCCTCGGCGCGTCCGATCGGAACGGGGTGTCCGAGCCCGTTGCCCGTTCCGACGAAGGCTCCCACCTCCATCTCGTAGTCGAAGCGTCTGGTCGGCCCGAATTCCGGGGCCTCGGCATCGGGTGCCTTCGCCTGGCCCGAAGGTCGATGGACCGGCGTCCCGCTGACGACCACCGACGACGCGCGCCCGTGGTATCCGACCGGGATCCACTTGTAGTTCGGCAACAGCGGATTGTCGGGACGGAACATGCTGCCCACGTTCGTCGCGTGGTGCACCGAGGCGTAGAAGTCGGTGTAGTCGCCGATACGCGCCGGTAGCTGCATCTCGAGATCGTCCGGGAGCAGGAGCAGTTCCTCGGCCCGACCGGTTCCGGAGATCTCGTCGTTGCCCGTGCTCAACAACTCGCTGATCCGCTGCCGGAGTGCGCGAAGGTGCTTGCGGCCGAGTCCCATGAGGTCGTTCAGCCGCCCGCTGCGACAGGCCTGTGCCGCCACACCGGCTTCGTCGCGCAGCAACCCGGTGTCGAGCAGCCCGGCCAGGTCGAGCACACGATCGCCGATGGCCACACCGATGCGCGGCGAGACCTCACCGTCCACGGTGAAGGCCCCGAAAGGAAGGTTCTGGATCGGGAAGTCCGTGCCTTCGGCCTGCGCGGACTCGACCCAGCTGCGAAGCTGGGGGTCGTGGGTCGCGTCGAGCGATTCGGTCATGTCAAGTCCAGGGTCTGGAGGTCGGTGACGGGCTCGGAGAACGAACACGACCCGAAACTGCGCGCGAAGCGCCGCCGGGCCTGGGCCACGTCCTCCGGCCCCAGGTGATGATCGCGCCAGCGCACGCCGCCGTCCGGCTCCAGGGCGAAGGCCGCGGGATCCTCCTCGGCCAGCAGGGCGTGCAGCGTGGCATCGTCGACGGGTTCGCGGGCCAGCAGCGCCGATGCCACGAACACGTTCAGGAATCCGTGCATGGTGCCGCGCGGAGCGTCCGGCTCGTAGGTGAGCGCCTGCTCCGAGCGCACCGGATGGTGCAGACCGGCGGTGAATTTCAGACCGACTCCGGCATCGGCGCACACCCGCAGGAAGCGCGCGACGGCCTCGATCGGTGGGAACAGGTCGCGACTCACGCCCCCGGTGCGGATCTTGGCCCGCGCTCCCGAATCCCGCAGCACCGGCATCCAGGGCGCGGGATCCTCGTTCCACGGGAGCTCGCAGAAGACCTCGACCGCACCGCCCACCGCCTCGGTCACGGCGGCGACCGCCTCGGCGTCGGCGGGACGGAACTCCAGGGCCACGACCTCGTAACGGCCGGGATGCCGGTCGACGAAGTCCTGCACGCGCTCGAGGTCGGCCAGGGGATCGGGGCCGAGCAGCACGCTGAGCGACCACAGTCCCGGTGCTCCGATCGAGTCCCGGCTGGCCTGCAGCTCGTCGAGGCGGCCGGCGGGCACGACGAGGCCGGCCAGCATCCAGGCCGCCTCGCCGTCACGCTGGCGCGCGTACTCGGCCACGGCATCGTCCATCGGCAGCGCCGACGGCGGGAAGAGCCCCGCGTAGTCGACGATCCCGGCCAGCAACTGACGTCCTCGGTTCACGGGATCCACCCCCCTCCGAGTGATCTCGGGTCGGCCACGTTCCCGGGCCGCGGACCGCACAGTGTAGCGGTCCGCGGGACCGGTGCCCAGGGTGCGCCTCGGCTGGCATCCGGGCCACCTTGTGATAAGGTGTCGGGCACCTTCGACGCCCCCGAAACGACTTTCTCGCCCAGCCCATTGGAGCCCAGTCGTGACCGAGAACCCACTGAACCTCAAGCGTCTGCACCACGCCGAGTTCTGGGTGGGCAACGCCAAACAGGCCGCCTTCTACTACAACCGTGCCTTCGGCTTCTCACAGACGGCCTACAGCGGCCTCGAGACGGGAGTGCGCGATCGCGCCAGCTACGTCATGGAGCAGAACCAGGTCCGGTTCGTCCTGAGCACGCCACTGACGTCGGACGACGAGATGAGCCGGCACCTGGCGAAGCACGGCGACGGAGTCCGCGACCTGGCCTTCGAGGTCGAGAACGCGGACTTCGCCCTCGAGGAAGCCGTGCGCCGCGGTGCCGAGCCGGCCATCGAACCACACACCGTGAGCGACGAGAACGGATCGGCCCGTCACAGTGCCATCAAGACCTACGGCGACACCATCCACAGCTTCTGGGATCTCAAGGACTACAACGGCCCGTTCCTGCCCCGGTTCCGGGCGAAGCACGTCGCGGGCGAATCGGTGGGCATCGGGATCATCGACCACTGCGTGGGCAACGTCGAGCTGGGCAAGATGGACTTCTGGGCCAACTGGTACCGCGACGTCATGGGCTTCGAGCGCTACCTGACCTTCGACGACGAAGACATCTCGACGGAGTACTCCGCGCTGATGTCGATCGTCATGAGCCAGGACGGCGCTTCGATCAAGTTTCCCATCAACGAACCGGCCGAGGGCAAGAAGAAGAGCCAGATCGAGGAGTATCTCGACTTCTACGAAGGACCTGGTGTCCAGCACGTGGCCCTGCTCACCAAGGACATCATCGACACCGTGGGCAAGCTGCGGGCGAACGGAGTGCAGTTCCTGTCGCTACCCGACAGCTACTACGACCTCGTGCGCGAGCGCGTGGGGGACGTGGTGAAGGAGGACTGGCAGAAGCTCCAGGAACTCGGCATCCTCATCGACGCCGACGACGAGGGCTACCTGCTGCAGCTCTTCACCCAGCCGGTCGAGGACCGTCCCACCTTGTTCTTCGAGATCATCCAGCGCCGCGGCAGTCGGGGGTTCGGCAAGGGGAACTTCAGGGCCCTGTTCGAGTCGATCGAGCGCGAGCAGGCGCTGCGCGGCAACCTGTAGCGGGAGCGGCCATGCCCTTCTACCACCGTCTCGGACAGCTGCCGCCCAAGCGCCATCAGGCGATGGAGAAGCCGGGCGGCGGGATGCACTTCGAGCAGCTCATGGGCAACAAGGGCTTCGTGGGCCCGTCGACGCTCATGTACCACCTCCACTACCCCACCGAGGTCCGCGACATCCGCAGCCGCGGCGACCGGCGTCTCGTTGCGACCGAAGAGCGCGAACTGCGCCCGCGCCATCTGCGGACCAGCGGCCTGAGCGATGGCGGAAGCATGGTCCTCGACCGCGTCCCGTTGCTGTTCAACGCCGACTGCGCGCTCTATCACGCGCGCCCCGACTCCGACGACGACTTCTTCTATCGCAACGGCCAGGCCGACGAACTCGTCTACGTCGCCACCGGCGAGGGTAGCCTCCACTCGCAGATGGGCGCGATCGCCGTGCGCGCCGGCGACTACGTGGTCGTCCCCCGGGGTATCGTCCACCAGTGGCGATTCCGCGGCGAAGCACCACGTCTGTTGATCACCGAGAGCCGTGGCTACGTGCGCACGCCCGAACGCTACCGCAACGAGTTCGGTCAGCTGATCGAGGGGGCCCCGTACGGGGAGCGCGACTTCCGACGACCCGAGGAGCTCGAGACCTTCGACGAAAAGGGCGATTTTCCGGTGGTCACCAAGCAAGACGACCACCTGACCGAGTTCGTCCTCGACCACCACCCCTTCGATGTCGTGGGCTGGGACGGCTATTACTACCCGTTCGCCTTCTCGATCCACGACTTCGAACCGAAGGTCGGCGCATACCATCTACCACCGCCCGTGCACCAGACCTTCGAGGGCGACGGCTTCGTGATCTGCAGCTTCTGTCCGCGCCCCTACGACTTCGGTGACGGCGCCGTGCCGGCCCCGTACTTCCACAGCAACGTGTGGAGCGACGAGGTCATCTACTACGCCAGCCAGGAGTTCATGAGCCGCAAGGGCATCGAGTTCGGATCGATCACCCTGCATCCCGACGGTCTCCCCCACGGTCCGCAGCCGGGACGCATGGAGGCGTCGATCGGTGCGAAGTGGGCCGACGAGCTGGCGGTGATGGTCGACACCTTCCGGCCGCTCCGTCTGGCCGTCGAAGCCCGCGAGGTCGAGGACCGCGACTACTGGAAGAGCTGGCAGTCGGCGGAGTGAACTCAGAAGAGGTCGCGCGGCGGCGGAGGTGCGTCGACAGGCGTGCCGAAGGGTGCGATCGGAGACCGACCGCGGACCTCCAGGAAGTGGCGCAGCGCCCAGGTGTTCGTGGGAAAGGCGAGATCGTCCCATGGGATCTCGTCGGCGGTGAACAGGCGTGCCTCGATGGACTCGGGGCCCGGATCGATCGTCGACTCCAGCATGCGGCCCCGGTACACGAGATGCACCTGACCGATGTGCGACAGGGAATAGACGGCGAGCAGGTCGTCCACGGCGATCCGTGCGCCCGTCTCCTCCAGGGTCTCGCGAATGGCGCCCGCCTCGGTGGATTCGCCGACCTCCATGAAGCCACCGGGAACCGTCCAGTAGCCCACCCGCGGTTCGATCGCGCGGCGGCAGAGCAGGATCCCGTCGTCCCACGTCGCCAGCGCGCCCACGACCAGACGCGGGTTCTCGTAGTGGATCCACCCGCAGGACCGGCAGACCATGCGCTCGCGGTCGTCGTCGTCGGGGACTCGACGCTCGAAGTCGGGATTGCGGTCGGATGAAACCATGAACGATCCGGGGAAGCGGGAAGTCCCAACGGTAGGCCCAGCCGTACTCGGCAACAAGCCCGCGCGCCGCATCGCGCTGCTGGCGGCGGGGCCGGTCGCCTGGGCGGCGAGCGCGGCCCTGGGATCGGCGGCACCGGGTCTCGTGGAGTCGCTCTACGGAGGTTCCCTCGGTGCCGCCGTGGGCTTCGCGCTGGCCCGCGCCACCGGCTGGATTCCCGTCTCGGTCGCCGAGGTCCTCCTGGCAGGCTTCGTCGTGGCCGAACTGGCCCGTCTGGCCGAGGGGCTGCGGCGATCGCCGCGTTCCCGCCGCCTGGCACGGGCAGTGGTCCTCGTGGCCCGCGATCTCAGCGTGGTCGTGGCTCTGTTCTACGTGGTGTGGGGGTTCCACTACGCGCGCCCCACCCTACCCGAGCGCGCGGGCTGGCCGACCCCCGAGGTCGACCTCGCGGGGCGCGTCGCCCTCGCCGAGGCTGCGGTCGACCGCGTCAACGCGCTGTACGTGCGCCTGCACGGCACCGAGGACGCCGGCCGTCCGACCGCTGCCCCGACCGATCTCGCCGCCCTGGACCGGGCGCTGGAGATCTCGTGGCGCGCGATCCCCGACCGTGTCGGTCTCCCCGAGACCGCGGGCTGGGACCGCGGACCGGTCAAACCCCTGCTGATCTCGCCGCTCCTGCACCGACTGGGACTGTCGGGGTTCTACTTCCCGTTCACCGGCGAGGCCAACGTCAACGACGACGTGCCGATCGTCCAGCGTGCCCGCGTGATGTCCCACGAGAAGGCCCACCAGCGGGGTGTCGGTCCCGAGGACGAGGCGAACTTCCTGGGTTGGCTCGCCGCGGCCACGGCCGACCACCTGCACGCCCGCTACGCCGCCGCCAGCTTCGCGTCGCGCCAGCTCATCCGGACGCTGCCCGGCGAAGAGAGAGAGCGGCTGGTGGCGCGTCGGGTGGCGGGCGTCCAGCGCGACGTGAACGACCTCTACGCCTACTGGGTGGCTGCACGCGGACCGGCGCGAACCCTGAGCCGCCGCGTCAACCACGCCTACCTGCGCAGCAACCGCGTCGCAGGCGGCGTGGACAGCTACGGCCGCAGCGTCCGTCTCCTGTTGGCCTACGCCGCGCTGCGCGGCGACCTGGACGTCGCAGCCGAACCGCCGACTCCTTCTGGACCCCGCTGAACCCCGGAGATCCAATGCCCCGTGCACCGCAAACGGCCGCTCGCCTCGAGGGAATCGGAGGCTCGGTCTTCGAGCGCCTCCTCCCACGCATCCGCGAACGGACTCCGCGACCGACCCGACTCCACATCGGCGACGCCGCCGACCCACCCGCCTACGAACTTCCCTTGGACCCGGACTTCCGCGAGGATCGCGCCCACTGGTTCCAGTACCCCAACACCGCCGGGATCGGGCGACTGCGCCGGGCGCTCGCCGACCACCACCGCAGCGTGCACGGTCTCGACACCGAACCCGATCAGATTCTCGTGACGAGCGGTGCGACGAATGCCCTGTCGTCGGCGCTGCAGGCGCTGGTCGACCCGGGGGACGAAGTGATCGTCCCGACCCCCTCCTGGCCCTTCTTCCGGGGCATGGTGCGCATGTCCGGTGGCGTGGTCCGCGAGGTCCCCTTCTACACCACCGAGGTCCGCACCGACGGCCTGCAGCGGATCGAGGCCACGATCGGCGAGCGAACCGCGGCTCTGTACCTGAACACGCCGAACAATCCTTCGTCACGCGTGCTCGACGCGGCCACCCGACGAGCGATCCTCGAGATCGCCGAGCGCCACGACCTGTGGGTGATCAGCGACGAGGCCTATGACGGCATGGCCTACGACGGACGGGCCACGCATCCGCTGTCCCTGTACTCCGCACGGCCCGAGAACGTCCTGTCGGTCTACACATTCTCCAAGATCTTCCGGTTCGCCGGCCTGCGCCTGGGCTGGATCCGGGCCGCCGCGCCGGTGATCCGGTCGGTGGACCGTGCCCTCGTCCACTCGGTCTACTCGGCGTCGTCCCTGGCGCAGGAACTCGTTCTGGACCCGGTGCGGCAGTTCACACGCTGGTCCGCCGGGGTCTCCGCCGACCTGCAGTCGCGCCGCGACCTGTTCCTGGGGACGCTCGACCTTCCGGTGGAGCCGTGCGAGGGGACGTACTTCGCGTTCCTCGACGCCGCACCTTTCTGCCGCCGTGGGCGCAACCCCGAAGACCTGATCGTCGAATGCCTGGACGCGGGGGTGCTGGTCGCGCCGGGTAGCGACTTCGGCACCGACTACGGATCCTGGATCCGTGCCTGTTTCGCCGCCGAGTCGCGGGACGCGGTCGAGGACGCCGCCCGGCGCCTGCGCCGGGTCCTGGCGGGCTGAGGCCGGTCGATCCCGCGCACTCCTCCCAGGAGGTCTGCCGTGACCCACATGATCGCCCCCGTGTTCCCGCTGCCCTCCTACTTCCTGTTCCCGGGGGCCGCCTCGCCGCTGCGCGTCTTCGAGCCCCGCTACCGGCAGATGGTCGAGGACCTCCTCGACGGACCCGGGCGCCTGGTGATGGCCTGCGTCGATCCCGCGCACGTCCACGAAATGGCCAGCGACCCGCCGGTCCTCGACACCGGCGGACTGGGCGAGATCGCGCGCCACCGGCGGCTGCCCAATGGCGAGTACCTGATCTGGGTCGTCGGCCTCGGCCGGGTCCGGATCGAGGAGGTCGAGTCCGACCGGCTGTACCGCCGGGCGAAGGCCCACCTGCTGGAAGATGACGACGAAGAGGCGGAGATCGCGGACCTCGGACTGTCGCTGCAGCTCCGCGATGCGATCGCCGAGCACAGCGAAGAGGATCTGGAGCTTCCGGACGAAGCACCCATCGGCTTCCTGGCCGACGTGCTGGCCCAGTGCCTGCCCCTCCCGGTTCCGCGGCTTCGCGAGTGCTTCGAGGAGCTCGATCCCCGACGGCGGGCCGACCTCGTGCTCGACGAACACCGCCTGCGTGGCACGTCGCCCGAGTGAAGCACGGCGAGACCAGTGCAGCCGGGATTCCGCCGGTACAGAGGTGATTCGCACTTCGTCGGATTCCTGTCGGGTGCTAGACTCGCCGGAATCTCGAAAATCACCATCCGTTCCGGCTGTTCCGGCCCCGTCCCGGCAGGTCCTCCGTTGAACGACGATCGTCTTCGCCCCCGGCATCCGATCCAGGTCGCCGCCCGCCGTGCCGGCCTGAACCCCGCCCTCCTCCGTGCCTGGGAACGCCGCTACCAGGCGGTCCGTCCCTCGCGCAGCGAGACCCGGCAACGCCTCTATTCCGACCAGGACGTCGAGCGTCTCCGCCGTCTGCGGATCGTGACCGACGCGGGACGTCGGATCAGCGAGGTCGCCGCGCTCGGCGACGAGCAACTGGCTGCCCTCCTGACCGAGGACGCCGTCCAGCACCGGGCCCTGACCCCGGCCGGGGTTCCGGGTCGACCCTCGCTCGAGCAGCTGCTCGGACGCGCTCGCGCGCGCGTCCGCGACCGCGACGAGCGCGGCCTCCGCCGCGAGCTCGAACGCGCCGTTCTTCTCTACGATCCGCTGCTGTTCCTCGACGAGGTACTCGGCGCGCTCGTGGAGCGCGGGGGATCTGCGTGGGCCGACCGCACCCTCGACCCGAGCCACGAGCACGTCACCAGCATCGTCGTCCGGACCCTGCTGGAAGACCTTCTGGTGCGCCTCCAGCCCGATCACCCGCGAGCACGGGTCGCCGTGGCCGTCCCTGCCGGCGAGCGTCACGAACTCGGCGGATTCGCGCTCTCGGTGGCCCTGGCGGTGTGCGGCTGCGACGGCCTGCGCCTCGGAGCCGAACTGCCCCCGAACACGATCGTCCGCCTCGCCCACGAGCAGTCCGTGGAGGCGGTCGCCCTCTCCGTGACGTGGGAGGGCGACACCCGCCGTCTCGAAGAGGAGCTCCTCGATCTGCGCCGGGCGCTGGACCCTTCCGTCCAGATGATCGTCGGGGGATGGGGCAGTCGGCGTCTCGAGCGGGTGATCGAGCGGATCGGCGCCGTCGCTCCGACCCGGCTGCAGGAGCTGCCCCGGGCGATCGATCGTATGCTGGACCATGCCCAGGAACGCCGCCCCCGTCGCGACGAGTTCGATGACCAATCCATCGCCAGCTGATCCCCTCGGCCAGCATGCGATCGCATTCTTCAGGGCCCTGTCGGTTCACCGCCTCGACCTCGTCGACGATTTCTACGCCGTCGACGTCCACTTCGAGGATCCCATGGTGAGCCTCGACGGCCGCGACCGGATGCGCTCCTATTACGCACAGGTCTACCGCAACGACCCGGCCCTGCGCTGGGAATTCCCCGAGGTGATCGGCGATCCCCCCTCCCGATCGCGCGGTATGGTCTGGATCATGCACATGCAGGTCGACGGCCTGAACGGGGGCCGGCCGATCTCGGTGCCGGGAATGTCGCGGCTGATCTTCGACGACGACGATCGCTGCATCTTCCACCGGGACTACTTCGACATGGGAGCCTTCGTGTACGAGAACGTGCCCGTGCTCCGCAACGTCGTGGGCTACGTGAAGAAGAAGCTGCACGGCGAGTTCTGACGGGACCACCATGACCCGACGCCCCGCACACAGCCTGCGGGCCGTGCTGGCCCGATGCATGGGACTCCCCGGCGCCCAACCCTGGGTCGATGCCGCGACGATCGAACTCGCGACGTCCCTGGGACTTGCCGCGGTCACCGCCCACGCCGTGACGACGGGCGCCGCACGCGCCGGTGCCGGTGGGCGTTGGACCGAACGTCTGGTTCGCGCCGCGGCCCGGGAACAGGCCCTCGTGCTCGCGAGCGAGGACGAGGCGTCGCGCGTGGTCGCACGGTTGCACGGCGCGGGCATCCCGAGCATCGCGCTCAAGGGGCTGGCCTCGAACGCCGTGGTGCACGCCCCGCACGGCTGGTGCCGCGCACCCGGCGACGTCGACCTGCTCGTGCCCGGGTCCCGTGCGGACGAAGCCCGCGCCCTCTTCGCCGCAGACCCCGCCTACGCGGCCGTGGAGGACCTCGAGGCGGAGTTCTACGAGAACCACCACCACCTGCAACCCTTCGTGCGGCGCGATCGTGCCGCGACGCCGATCGAACTCCACCGCCGGATCTCCGGCGTGACCACCGGCGACGTCCGGATCGACCACGAGGGTTGTTGGGCCCGCGCCGTTGCCCATCCGTCGCTCGGACCGGGCGCGCTGCGCCTCGACGACGTCGACCAGTGCCTCGCCACGATCATCCACATCGACCGTGACGACGCCTACATGCGCCGCGCACGTCAACTCCTGGACCTGGCCCTGTGGTGGGAACGCTGCGCGGACCGCCGCGAAGATCTCTGGGCCCGCGCCGAACGGTGGAACGCCACGTCGACGGTCGAGCGCGCGCTGACCGTTCTGGACGCCTTCCTGGGCGGATCAAGGACGACTGGACGCCACGACGCCACGGCACCGAGCCGCGGGACCCGCCTGTGGCGAATGCTGGCCCTGGATTCGGTGACCTTCGCCGATCGCCGATCCGTGTTCCCCGGCTGGTACCGGAATGCGGTGCTTCGCGCATTGATCCACGAACAGGACCCGGGGAGGGTCCTGTCGCGGATCGTTCGCCCTGTTCTCGGAGGCCCGCCCTGGGACCGAGGCGAGCCGGGCGCTGCCTAGGGCATGTGCCAGAAGAGCTTACGCCCTTCTCGCGAACCGGACCCACTGGCGTCGAAACCGGTGTAGAGGGTGATCTCCTTGAGATCCTCGCGCGCAATGATGGCGGGTGTCTCGTAGGTCTTCTTCGGCTGCATCTGTACAACTCCTGGCGTCAGGACCCGATTCGAGCCCGGCGCGTGTTCTGGACCGCGCGGGAGCCACGATCTACACCCCGGAGTATACCGGATCCTGCCGGCGAACGCCGGGCAGAATTCACGTTCGACCGTCGATTTTACAGTCGTGTCGCAGGTTTCCCGTCGGCCCCGCCGGCGGACGCCCCCGCGAGAGCACACAGGCGATCCGTGGCCTCCACGAGGTCCGCGCCGACGAGGAGCCGGTGGCACGCAGCGGTCTCGCAGACTCCCGCCAGCAGATCGAACTGGCGCCGCGACGTAGCGCGCTCGCTGGGCACGAGACTCTGCTTGAGCAGTCGGCTGAGCGCGTCGCTTGGTGAAAGTCCATCGCAAATCGACGTGTCGGCATCGTGGATCCGGGGGAACACGATCCACCGGACGCGTGCCGTTTCGACGGGAGTGAGCCCCTCGACGGCGTGCACGGGCAAGAACCACTTCCCGGCACCGGCTCGACGCTCCGCGCGCGACCTCGACGCCGGCGGCAGCAGGGCCTCGAGCGTGGGGTCGGTGAGGTGCAGCGGCGACCAGCGCGCCCCGACCACCGGCACGCTCTCGTCCCCAGCGCCGTCGAGATAGCAGGTGTCATCGCCCAGGAATCCCCATCCCCGGAGGGCCATGGCGAGGCTCAGGGTGGTCTTCCCGGAACCCGACGCACCGCACAGGAGCATGGCGTCGCCGCCGGCCGTGACGGCCCCCGCGTGGACGGAATACAGGGAGCGTGCCTTCAGCAGCTCCACCACCACCGGATCGAGCAGTCGGTGTCCCGGGAGCCAGGCGTGCGCCTCCACACCCTCGTCGAGGTGGACCCTGGCGGTACCGGTCTCGGGCTCGACCCTGGCCCATCCCACGCCGTCGGACTCGATCACCAGGGCTCCGTCCGTCGCGGCGGAGAAGCGCGTCCCGTCGGCGGCCACACCGAGCGAAGCACCGCGCGGGGGCTTCGCGGTGCCGAGGCCGTGCGCGATCTCGATCTCGAGATCCGGTGCCTCCGGTCCGCCGGGCGCACGATGGGCCGCAAAGATCTCGTCGAGCACTCTCGCCGAGCCCTCGTCGCGTGCGGTGACGGCGAGGCGTCGACCGTGGATCCGGTAGTCGCATCGATTCACGGCAGTCGCTCCCCTTCACGCGCCGGAGTGCGCAGGAATTCCTCGTAGTCCTCGGTCTTGCCCTCGGGTTCTCCGAAGGGCGCTCCATCGATCTCGACCCAGGCGTGTCCCCGCTCCAGATGCCCGCGGAACCGGACCCCGATCACGAGATCGGCGTCGTGTCCGTGATGGCGGAGCATGCGCGCCAGGCCGTAGGCACGTACGAGACAGGCGTCGCCCCGAAGGCGTCCGAGTGCTCGGCGGTAGGCACGGTGCACCGCCGCCGCAGACGCCCGGCGCCGTCCGGGAGACGTCGCGTCGAGACTCGACACGATCTCGCGGGCGCTCGAGCGGGCCACCCGTCGGCGGGCGCCCCACAGGTGCCAGAGTGCCTCGAGTTCGAGCATCAGACGCAATGCGACCGCCCTGCGAGCGCCGCCCCTCGCCCGCGTCAGATCTCGAAGAGACCCTCGGCGAGCATGGTCTCGGCGAAATTGACCGTGTCACGCCGCGCCGTGTCCTCGTCGACGTCGAAGGCATCCATGACCGCAGCCACGATCTCGTCCACGGTCCGGCGCCCGTCGGCTGCGTTCCAGATCAGGGAACCGACGGGATTCAGCGTGGAGTACACGCTCGAGTCCAGGTTGAGGATCACCACGTGATCGTCCAGCTCACGCCAGTGCGCACGCGCAGACCGGCGAGGTCGTGACTGTGGTCCCACCTTCGTCGACTTCGTGCCTCCGTCATCGACCACGGCTGGCTCCCCTCGGTCTCGTGCAGCGCTCGCTCGTCCCGAGAGTCTAGACGCCGAGGCGAGCCGGGGCAACGGAACACCGCGCTCAGCGTCGACCGGCAGGCCGTCGGAACTGCGGACGGATCCCCATCTCCTCGAGAATGCGATGCGCACCGTCGACGGCGTCCATGACCCAGAGCATGTATCGCGAATCGACCTGGATCGTGCGGACCACGTCCTCGTTCACGACCCAGTCGGCGGCGACCCCTTCCCAGTTCATGTCGAAGGCCAGACCGATCACTTCTCCGCGCGCGTTCAGCGCCGAGGAGCCGGAGCTGCCGTTGGTGACGTTGACCGTGCTCAGGAAGGCGACGGGAAGCGTCCGCAGATCGGGATCCACGTAGGGCCCGAACCGGCCCGCACGTGCCATTTCCAGCAGCCGACGCGGACTGTCGAAGGGTCGTTCGCCGGTGTCCTTCTCCAGGACGCCACGGACCGTGGTCTGCGGCTGATACTCGACGCCGTCCCGCGGACGGTAGCCCTCGACCACTCCGAAGCCCACACGGAGCGTGCCGTTCGCGTCGGGGGCCAGACGGCCGTCGAGCATCGCTCGCTGCGCGGCGACGAGCCGTGGCCGCAACCGCAGGCGTGCTCCCGCGTGTTCCTCGGCGCGATCTTCGAGTTCCTCGGCGAGCCCGCGAAGTTCGAAGGCCAGGTCGAGGAAGGTGTCCCCGAGTTCACGAAGATCTCCGACCGTGGCCGTGAACAGTTCCTGGCGCAGGTCGAGTTCGTGGAGCCGCGTCCCGTCGTAGAGAGTGTCGAGCACAGCCTGGATCCGCGCCTCGTCGGTCTCCGCCCCGGTGGCGGCGAGCGCCGTGTCGAGGGCCGGGATCCGTTGGTCTCCGGGGAGCTGAACGGCCTTGCGCAGGATCCACTCCAGCCCGGCCCGGTCGCTCCCGACGTGGATCGACCGCTGCGCCCGGCGCAGGCCCGCCTCGCGGCGCGGCCAGTCGCGCTCCTGGTAGCCCTCGTCGCGCTCGGCGTCGGGCTTGGTGCGTTCCTCGGCCATGCGCACGAGCAGGTCGGCCTGCCCGAGCAGGGGCGACGCCGAGTCCAGCCAACGGAAGACGGTGTCCCGTTCCCGCGTGGCGCGCTCGCGCGCGAGCAGCGCCTCGAACTCGTCGCGAGCGCGGCGGTAGTCCTCGGCCATGTCCTCGTCGTCGGCGACGTAGCGCTCGAGCGCCCGTTCCTGCGCGCGCTTGTGGGCGAGCGGGTCGTCTCGCTCGAAGGCCTCGAGCGTGCCCCCGTACTTCTTCTGGTAGTTGCGCAGCCCGCGGATGCGCGAGGCGTTGGCGAGTTGTACCTCGCGGTCGGCCTCGCCCTGCTCCTCGAGGATCGTGGCGAGTTCCTCGCGGTAGCGCACCGAGGTGGGCATGTCCCACTCCTGGGCCTCGCGGACCTCCGTCGCCGTCGCCAGCCGCCGCGTGCGGCCCGGGTATCCGGCCAGCAGGACCAGGTCGCCGGGGTCGAGGTCACGCGTCGAGATCTCCAGGTGGTGCTCGGGACGGTAGGGAACGTTCTCGGGCGAGAAGTCGGCGGGACGACCGTCGGGACCGACGTAGGCCCGGTAGAAGGCGAAGTCACCGGTGTGACGCGGCCACATCCAGTTGTCGACCTCGCCACCGAAGTTGCCCACGCCCTGCGCCGGCGCGTAGACCAGGCGGACGTCGCGGATCTCCATGGCCGTGATCTTCAGGTAGGTCTCGCCCTCGAAGAACGAACGCACCCAGCACCGCACGTCGTCGGTGGCGCTCTCGCACGCGGCCACCATGGCCTTGCGTCGCTCCTCCACCCGCTCGGCGCGCTCGGTGTCGCCGACGTCCTCGAGTCCACCGGTGATCTCGGCGGTGACGTCCTCGATCGCCGTCGTCACGTACACCCGTGCCGTCGGGGACGCGAGCACCTCGTCGTCGAGCGTCGCGGCCAGGAAGCCGTCGGCCACGTAGTCGCGCTCCGGCGTCGAGTTGTACTGCAGTGATCCGTACACGCAGTGGTGGTTGGTGACGATCAGTCCCTGGTCCGACACGAAGGCCGCGCTGCAGCCGCCGAGCGAGACGATCGCGCCCATGGGGAAGTCCGTGAGGTCGGCGAACGAGTCGGGATCGAGTTCCAATCCGAGTTCGCGCAGCTCGTCGCCGAGCATCGGGATCTGCTGGGGCATCCACATGCCCTCGTCCGCGCCGGCCGGAGCGGACAGCAGGCAGAGCACGGCGAACAGGGGGGCGGCGATCCTCGACGGCATGGAGCGCTTCCTCTCGGCACAGGGTTCCGAACGGGGACGGAGAGCCCTGCAAATTAGCCGCGCATCCACGCTGGCATCAAGGCCTCGGGGCCGGCGATCACGCTTCCGTGCGGTGGCGGCTCGACAGGACGTCGGCCTGATCGCTCGAACAAGGTCACCGGTCCGCCTGGCCGCCGCTCAGTGGCCCACCGTCAACGTCGCCGACAGGGAACCGTTCGTGTCGACTCGGCCGGAGGTCTCGGCGTTCTCGCCGTCCGCGCGCCAGTCGATGCGGCCGAAGTCGCGCTCGACGGCCACGAAGGAGTACCGTCCGGGCTCGAGGAGTCCCGATCCGGCGATGCCACCGCAGTCGTCGTCGAATTCGCATTCGAAGGGATTGTCGCCGGGCCCTCCGAAGATCCAGACGAAGTACACCCGGGCCCCGTCGATCTGGCCGGCAAGGCTCCAGGCCGCCGGGTCGCCGTAGACGTCGAAGCTGACGTCGATCTCGGTCTCGCCGTCGGCGTAGGCCGTGTAGGTGTCGAGTTCGAAGTCGGGGTTCGAGAGCGACACGAAACCCTCGGTGGAACCCGTGAAGGTCGCGCCACCGAAGGCGTTCGGCGTTCCCGTGATGGTCGAACGATGGAACTGTCGGAGTTCCACGCCCGCGCTCATGCCGTTGGATCCGTCACCGGATTCGTCGTAGTCGAATTCGTGTTCGAAGGGTTCGGCGCCCTCCACCCGGCTCGTCGAGTCGACCCGCGCGAAGAAGACGATCTCCGCCCCGGGGGCGGCGCGGTTCGTGTCGTACTGGAATCCGAGATTGATGTCGGTGTCCACCTCGCGCGAGGTCATCACGATCTGGTTCGTACGCAACGCCGAAGTGCTTGCCGAGATCGTCTCGTCGTCGTCGAAGGTCGCGGTTGCCTGGACCCGCAGTTCGTTCGTGTAGCGCCCGAAGCGACTGATCTCGGGCATCGTCACCGTGGTCGTCAACTCGCCGACGGCATCGGTGAGGCCTTCGAAGGGAACGAGGCCTGCGTCGAAGGCGACGACGCGAACCTCGACTCCCTCCAGCGGCGTGCTCGTCCCGTTGGCGCGTTCACCGACGCGCACGGTGATCGTCGCCGACTCCCCGGGGCCGAGACGATCCGGGAGGCCGTCGATCTCGACGAAGCGACCGACGTCGGCCGCACTTGCCGACACCGATCGCGTGGCCTGCTGGTCGAAGTCCCCGGTGGCCGAGACGTCCACCCTGACTTCGGCCGAACCCGGCGCGAGCGACACGAAGGTGTCGAATCGCCCGTCCGGACCCGTCACGCCGGCCGCGGGATCCACGGAGCCACCCACGGCGACGCACTCGATCAAGACGTTCTCGAGCCAGAGCGTGTCGCCGATCGCGCTCACGGTGCCGGCACGCACTTCGAGTCCATTGATCCCTCCCTCGCTGATCTCGTCGTCCATCGACGCCACCACGAGGAGCGGCGGCGACACGTAGACCGAGAGAGTCTCGGTCGTGAGGATCTGGTCGCCGAAGGCCCCGGCGTCGTACTCGTAGCCCGGGATCTGGACGAGGGACGTGACGTCGGGACCGCTGTCGATGCGCGCGAAGATCCGGCCCTCGCCCTCGCCGTCGGTGGCCGCGCGCCAGGCGAGGATGCCGGCGTCGGTCGCGTCGATCACTTCGGGAGTGTGGCTGAGTGGCGTGACATAGCGCGCGTCGGTCACGCGCGCGCGCCAGGTCATCGACGGGATGCTCGCGACGTCGAAGGCGAGGTCCGAGGTCGGTACCTGCGATGCGTAGTTCGACAGCAGCCCTCGGAAGATCCCCAGGAAGTAGTCGATCGTCTGGATGAGCGCGACGCGTCGCGGATGCCCGGAGGGTAGGCTGCCCGGGAGAACGCCCATGGCGTTCAGAACGAGGTCGACCAGATCGAGGGTGGTGATCGTCGCCGGTTGGTTCGAGGCCTGGATCCAGATCTCGGTCTGGGCCACCTCGCCCGGGGCGACGACGAGGGGATCGGCCGTCAGCTCGAAGGAATCGATCTGCGCGGGAAGGTAGCTGAGCGCGATCGTGTTGACGGCGGTGTTCACCAGGCCGAGGACGGTTCCGATCGTTCCCGCGAGCGCGACGCCGGGTGCCGCCACGGTTCCGCCCACGCCGACGAACGAGATCCCACCGACGACCGTGCCCATCCACGTTCCCCACGTCGACGTGGTCTCGCCGATGACCTGCTGGCCGACGTCGCGAACCATGACGTAGAGCTGCATGCGCATGGCGAGTTCGGTGTCGGTCAGCTCGGTCGTACGCCGCTGCGGCGCTGCCCTCTCGGCGACCGCCGAGATCCCTTCC
>DATFKK010000040.1 GCA_035268685.1 Candidatus Krumholzibacteriia bacterium
TCGACCGTCTCTTCCTTCAGCCGGTAGGGCTCGATCTCGAGTTCGGGGCTGAAGAGGAAGATCAGCAGATAGATGATGAACGACGAAGCGGTCGCGACCCGCATGTAGCGGCCGTACCGCGCCTTGAAGCGGTCGTTCTCGGTGGCCAGGCCGACATGTTCCCAGCTCTCCGGAGGTGGACTGTGCGTCGCTTCGGACATGCGTCACCTAGAACTTCGGCTGGGTGCTCTCGACCTTGTTGTTGAAGGACACGCGCACCGCGTTGACCTTCTTCAACTCTTCCATGATCCGATCCATGACCTCGTAGTCGGTATTGATGTCGCCCTGGAAGGCGACGATGGTCATCGGATTGGATTCGTAGCTCTGGGCCATGATCTGGGCGGCGAGCTCCTCGGAGACCAGCTTGTCGTCGACCGAGATCCGCCCGAACTGGTCCACGTAGATGTTGCGGATGTCGTCGCGCTTGATCTCGACACCCGACTCGGCCCGTGGCAGGTCGACCTCGAGACCGTCCTCGGTCTTGAACACCGTGCTCACCATGAAGAAGATCAGCAGCAGGAAGACGATGTCCCCGAAGGACGCCGTCGGGATCTGCGATTTGGTCTTCTGGTTCCGTTCGAACTTCACGGTCGCCTCCCTAAACGTCCATCATCTTGATGGCGACCTTGCGGCACTTGGCCAACCGCACTTCGTCGAGCACCGCCGCGAAGACCCCGTAGTCGGACATCGGGTGGTTCTCGACGATCACCACCAGCTTCGGGTTCTCCAGCAGCCGCCGCTCGAGTTCGTTCTTGATCCCGTTGATCGCCATGGGCTGATCGTCGAGCAAGACGATGTTCGAGGCGGTGACCTGCAGCGACGCCGTGTTCGACTCCTTGATCTGCACGGTCTCTTCCTGCTCGGCGGCCGCCGGCAGTACGAAGGGCATGCCGATGTCCTGCTGGAAGACCGTCACGACCATGAAGTAGATGAGCAAGAGGAACACGATGTCCGCGATGGACGACATGTTCATCTCTTCGGTCGGCCGCCGGAACTTCTTGATCTTGACCGCCATGGTCCTGCTCCTTCACCGCGAAGGCCGCGCCTAGCGGTGGCCGATCTGGGTGAGCTCTTCGACCAGCTCGGCCGAGGTCTCTTCCATCTCGATGATGAAGCGGTCGATGATCGACAGGAAGAAGCTGTGACCGAGCGACGCCGGGATCGCGATGATCAGACCGCTGGCGGTGGTGATCAGCGCCTCGGAGATACCGCTCGCCACCAGCTTGGCGTTCACGTTGTCGGCGTTCGCGATGGCCTCGAAGGCCGAGATCATCCCGGACACCGTGCCGAGGAAGCCGAGCAGCGGCGCGGTGTTGGCCACGGCCGACAGCGCCACGAGCCCACGCTCGAGGAAGGCCATCTCGATGGTCCCCGAGGTCTCGATCGCCTTCTCCACGGCTTCGGGACCCCGTTCGGCGCGTAGCAGCCCGCTGTGCAGGATCGCCGCGATCGGGCCGCGGGTGCGTTCGCAGACCTGCGCGGCCTCGTTCACGCCGTCACTGCGCAGGGTGGTGATGACGCTGCCGATCAGACGTCGGGTGTTGGTGCGGGCCTTCGCCAGCGTGAAGGCGCGCTCGAGGATCACGGCCAGGGCCAGGATGGCGGCGGCCAGAAGACCCCACATGAAGTTCCCACCGGCGATGAAGAGCTGACCGGCTCCACTCTGACCGAGAGGAGTCTGCTCGAACCACCCCATGATGCCGCTGGGAGCTTCTTCCACCTGGACCATCTCGTCGATCGAGTCCGACGCCGACCACGCGAGCGAGTCCGAGGTGTTCATGACGCCCTCGATGTCCAGCGAGGTCTCGGCCTCGCCTTCTTCCTGGGCAAGGACCGGGGTGACGAACGCTGTCGCGACGAACAGCAACGCCGCCATCACGGTCATCGGGAACAGACCTTTGCGAGCCATGATGTGGCCTCGTCCTTTCTCGAGGTGGTACATCCGAAGTCCGGGGGCCCCGCCCGGTCGAGCCGATGGCGGGCCGGTTGTCCGTCCTCGACCACCGCGCGCAGGCCGCGAGCTTCGGCGAGGTTCGGTCGGTGTCGGGTGCCGGTCTCACGACGAAGCCCGCACTCGGTCGGCGATCCGCCACGTCGCCGAGGGCGGGGGGCGGAGGACTGAGTCGCGGGCGAGGACCCGGCCCGGGCAGCGACGCACGGTTCCGGTCCGGAGCGCATGGATTCCGGTCACAAAACGGAGCGGAGTATAGCCATCCCGACGGAGACGGTCAACCCCGCTTCTTTCATCCAAACTCTTGGCCGACAAGGAATTGCAGACTGGATCGCTCCGGCCCGGCCGACGCGGCCGCCCACCTCCTGGTCGGTCGTGCGCAATGTACGACCATGCCCGGCACCGGGGCAAGTCCCGCGATCGAGGTCGGGTCGATCAGTGGCGGGTCTCGAGGTTGGAATAGTCCAGTTCGTAGACTCCGATTCCCATCCGGTCGACGAACAGGAAGCGAAGATCGATGTTCTCGCCCCAGAGTCCGCCGTCCTCGAACAGGGGGTCGCCGTCGGAATCGTACCGCCAGAGCTCGAAGCTGCCCTCCTGCCCGATCCGGGCCTGGTTGCGGCGCCGGTCCCGGTCGGCGTCAGTGACGATCGGACCCGTCTCGAACAGGCCCGACTCGCTGAGCTCGCCCCGGATGTTCGTCCCGGCCACGTCCATGGCGAAGGCGTCGTGGACCTGCCCGATCGCCTCGTCCAGGTCGATCCCGCTCGACGGAATGACCTCGACGTCGATCGTCGACGGTGCGCCGTAGCGGATGTAGATCTTTCCCCGGTCGGTGAGTGGACCCGGCCGCTGGTGGTCGCCGTAGAATCGCGCGGCGTGGGCGACCCGGGCCAGGAACCGGTCGTAGAGTTCGTTGCGGGGTGTTCCGGGCGTTGGATCCCGCTCTTCCCAGAAGTCCTGCATCACCTGCGCCTGCGCCGGCCGGCTCATGCGGCGGAAGCGCCCCAACTCACGCGGCCCGAGGACGAGCTCGGCTTCCATCATGACGTCGTCCCGAGCCTGCAACGCCCGCTCGATGCGCCAGCTGACCACGAATTCCGACTCCAGGACGACTTCGTCGGTCCACGCGGGCAGCAGCCGGAGCACGTACTGGCCGTCGGGCAGGGCCACCAGCGGCACACGGATCACGGCGGCGTCGACGGCAGCATCGGGAACCAGCGCAACGTTCTGCTGGTCCATGGTCCCGTACTCGGCGTCGACGATCTGAAGGTCGAGCCGCGATTCCACCCCCAGCGGTGCTCCGCTGATCTCGACGTAGGTCTCGAGCGTGTCCTGCGACACGCCGTACAGCCGCTCGGGGTGCGGGAGCGCGCCCTCGCCGCTGTCCACCCGGAACTCCGGATCGCTGAGACGCGGCTGGCCCTCGGGCCAGACCGTCACGGCCAGCACACCCTCGGCCCGGGCTCGGCGTTCCCGGCCGTCGAGCGTCACCAGGTCCACCGTCGCCGCCCAGCGCCCCTCGGCCGTCGGCGCCGAGATCTCGAGCAGTTCGAAGGTGGTCCGGAGGGCGGCGCCGGAATCGGTGTCGTGCAGCTGCACACGGAAGACCTGCGTGGTGTCGACCGCGACCACGCCCTGCCGGGCGAGCTTCAACCCGACCGCGACATCGGTCGTGGTGTCTTCGTCGAAACGAAGCTCCTCGTGATCGAGCCGGACCACGCAATCGACCCGCGCACGGCCGTCGGCCTCGAAGAACACCGGGAGGTCCGCCAGGAACCGGAAGTCCCCCATGCCCTCCAGCGGCGTGCGCACCCCGGCGCCGACCGGTCCGGTCCAGAAGAGCACGAGAACGAGCAGGAGCATGCGGTACACGGCGGCTCCCCGCAGAGGGTGGCTCGGATGGTACGCGGCCTCGGCGCCCCGGGTTCCGTCGAAGCGAACGCCGGCCGAATCGAGTCCGGCCGGCGTCCACGATCGCTGTGACGCGACGACGATCAGTAGGTGATCGACATGGTCACGCGGTGCACGTTGCCCAACGCGTCCATGTCCACCCAGCTGTAGTCGAGGTTCACCCAGCTGCGCGACCCGGTGTTCACGCGGAACCCGGCGCCCGCCGCCAGACCGTCGGTGTCATAGTTCAGGTTGTAACCACCGCGCAGAAACATCACGTCGTTCATGTTGTACTCGAGCCCGAAGTTCGCCCGCTCGGCGTTGTCGACCGGGTGCGAGAACTCACTCGATGCGATCACCCGCTGGTTGCCCACGCGGATCGGCTCGAAGGCGAAGCCCACCTTGAACATGGTCGGCAACCGCGCCGGACGCTCGTCGAAGGTGATCTCGGACCCGAGGCTGTTGATCGACATGCCGATCTTCATGCCGCGGATCCCGATGCGGTAGATGATCCCGACATCGGCGAAGGCCGAGTTCACCGTGAAGTCGCCGAGACCGATGTTCATGTAGTTCACGGTCAGCCCGGCCGAGAACTTGTCGGTGAAGAAGCGCGAATAGGTCAGGCCCAGAGTGGCCATGCCCGAGTCGAACTCCTCGCCGTTGCCGTCGGGCTCGAAGGCCGTCCGCACGATCTGCGGGTCCATCCACACCGCGCGCCCGCTCACCGCAAAGGTGCCCGGGATACTGCGTGGGTTGAACACGAACGCCCCGTACGTCAGGTTGATGTCGGCCGGCCACTCGACCTGGCTGAACATCACCTGGCTGTCGCGCACGCTCACGATGCCCGCCGGGTTCCAGTAGACGGCCTCGGCGTTGTCGCCGACCGCGGTGTAGGCCGAGCCCATGGCCGTGGCCCTCGCGCTGACGCCGACCTTCAGGAACTGCGCGCCGAAGGTCCCGACCTTCGCGAAGATCTCCGCCGCGTGGACGGCCGGCGCGACCCCGATCGAAAGGCCGGCGCCGACGGCCAGGGCCAACAGTGTCTTGCGCAGCTTCATCGAACTGACCTCCGCTCTGCGCGAGCGATTCGCGGACCCGCGGGCCCGACGCTTGCACGACTCCATCATCATCGAACCACCACGAAGCGCCCGATGACCCGTTCGAAATCAGGGTCCGAGGACTCGACGGAATAGAGATACACGCCGCTGACGATCTCCTGACCGTTCCGCGACACGAGGTTCCAGAACGCGGACCCGCCGGTGTTGCTGAAGCCCTCACTGCCTTCCCGGCCGAAGGCGGTGCCATCGTGGTCGATGGTCTGCACGAGATCGCCGGCCAGGGTGTAGATCTTGATCGTGTTCCGGGCCTGCGGAAGGTTCGCGAACATCACGCGCACCCCCGTGGGGTCGTCCTCGTTCGGGCTGAACTGGCTGAAATCGGCCAGACTCTCCCGCGTGGCGGGATTCGGCACCACGTAGATGTCCTGGCCGCGCTCGTCCCGTGCTGCCTTCGACTGTGCCTGGGCCTTCGGGACCGCGAACGCGAAATTGCTCTGCGCGTCTCCGGCCAACCCCGGACCGAGGGGCAACAGACCTTCCTCGCCGCTGCTGTCGGCCCGGAAGTCGGTCGCCGTCACCCCGTAGAAGTAGGCGTGACCGTTGAAGACGTCGCGATCGATGTACTCGTAGAACTCCAGCCCGAGTTCCACGAAGTACGCCGTGTCCGCGGGTGCGTAGTTGTCCTGGAACTGCGCCAGTTCCGGATATTTCCGACCGATCGCCGACACCGACCCGGTCTTCGGATCGATGAACCGGAGGAAGGTCGCCGGATCGATGGTGGGCCCGAACAGAGCCTGGAACTCCGGATCCTCGACGATGCGTGCCACCAGGTCGCGGGCCGGTGCGTGCCGATCGTACTCGGGCGTCCCCGGCTGGTACATCCGCGGAGTGTACGAGATCACGTCGAGTCCCGTGTTCGCCCCCAGGGGCAGACGCTGCGAGATCACCTCGCCACCGATGAAGCGTCGGTCCTCGAAGAAGTTCACCTTGTCGAACTCGGCGATCAGGCTCCAGAGTTCGCTCTCGGGTCCGTTCTCGATCGAACTGCCGAAGGGGCGTTCCCAGCCGTCGGCCCGCCAGACCAGGTACGACTCGAAGTCCACCTCCTGCAGGCGGATGTCGGGCACCACCTCGCTCACGTTGCTCCAGAACACGTGCACCTGGTTGTCCGCGGGGACCACCCGGAGTCCGGGCGGCTGCGGGGCCAGACCCACCAGCCAGGTCACGTGGAACTCCTTGCCCTTGACCCCGGTGCAGCCCGCCAGCTCCGATTCCTCGAACTGGTCGTCCTGATCACAGTTCAGCGCGTCACGACGCTGCTCGACCTGGCAGTCGGCGTTCTGGTAGAAGCAGCCGTCCTCGTCGAGGTCGTCCTCGCTGACGGGCGGCGGGAACTCGTCGTCCGGACCCAGACCCGCCGTGTCGCAGGGGCTGAAGAAGAGATCGAAGATCTCGTTCGGATCCTCGAAGTCGCTCTGGCAGACGCGGGTCTCCTGACCCTGCACGCCGGTCTCCTCGTCGAGGTCCCGATCGAACCAGTTCCCGAAGTAGGTCAACGCCGCTTCGGCCGCATTCCGCTGCAAGCCCGCCAGACCCGAACCGATCACCATGCCCATCTGGAACTTCAGCTCGTCGCCC
>DATFKK010000041.1 GCA_035268685.1 Candidatus Krumholzibacteriia bacterium
CTCCGAGGTCTCGGCCACCTCCTCGATCGAATCGATGTGCGCCCCGAAGGTGTGGCGCCCACCCTTGACGTAGATCGGCCCCTGGTCGAGCGAGTTGTCGGCCGTCGACGGCCCGAGGCCGGCGATGATGTCGTAGACGTCGCTCGGGTCGAAGGGATTGCTGAAGGCATTGAAACCGTCGATCCGCACGTTCACCCGCGGGCAGCACGCCACCGAGGTCTCGCCGACGTTCTCGGTGCGGCTGTTCCAGTAGGTCTCCTTGAGGTTTCCGGGCAACGTGGAAGGTGCGGGGACGAAGGTGGGCCCGCTGTCGGCGGTCGTGCGGGGAACCACGAATGCACCCCAGCCGGAGTTCGTGTCGAACACCAGGTTGGCCGGCTCGGGCTCGCGCACGACGTACGGTCCGGCGCTGACGTAGTCGTCACTCCACTTCCCGGAGTTGTCCATCGCCCGGATGTTGAAGTAGTAGGTCCCCGGAACGAGCTGGTCGGTGGTGTACTCCGTGACGTCGTCGATGTCGAGGATCGCACTCGGGATCGAGGCCGCATTGGACGACACGAAGATCCCGTAGCCCTGGATGCCCGACTGGTCGTCGGTCGCCGTCGTCCACGTCAGCCGGATCGTGTTGTCCGGCGAGGACACGTTCACGTCGTGGCTCGAGGAGGTGAGGTTCGACACGACGCCCGGCTTCGCGTTGTCGGTCTCGTAGCCGTTGTTCGCCGCGGTGAACCAGATCGCCTCACGGATGGCCGGCGTGGTTCCGTAACGGCCGAGGAAGTTGGCCAGGAAATCCACCGGCGTGAGCGGATCGTCCTGCACGGTCACCGTGAAGATCTCGTCGGCGCCCCAGCTCATCCGGTCCTCGCCGTCGAAGTCGGGCTGGTCCTCGTTGTCCGCGTCCTCGATGTCGCGCAGCAGCGCGGCCAGGAAGCCCTCGGTGATCCGCGGAGGGTCGTAACTTCCGTCGCACTGCAACGGATCCTCCATGTCGCGAACGTTCATCACCGCGTAGCCGTAGGTCGACAGGTGGTCGCGCGTGACGACGTCGGCCAGCCAGTTCGGCCAGCCCTCGTTCCAGGCGTCGTTGTCGGTCTCCTCGCACCAGATGCAGTGCCCGCAGCCGTCGTCCCAGAACTCGTACCAGTCGGTGGGGCTGTCGCAGATGCCGTTGCAGTAGTCCGGCGTCTGGCTCTGCGCGAAGTTGTGGATGAAGTGATGGCCGTACTCGTGGGCGCAGGTGGCCTCGTTCCACTGGCGTCCGCTCGACATGTGGATCTCTTCGAAGAACGGACGGTAGAAGGCCCCGGTGTCGCCGTCGGGCCACTGCACGTCGACCGAGGGCGGATCGTAGGGCGTGTTGTTCACGACCCAGCGCCACGAGCGCAGGACGTGGTTGAAGATGTGCGGACCGGCCTGGAGGCTCTCGTCGGAGGGCCCGAGCCACCCGAAGTCGTGGTAGCTGCCCTCGAAGTCGCCGAGGGTACCGCTCGCGAAGCGGTAGTTCACCTCGAAGGCCGCCGATTCGACGACGACCTCGGAGTTGGCGAGCTCGAACTCCACGTAGATGTCGGGGCGCTTGTCGCACAGCGCGCAGGGATCCCAGTCGAAGGTGAAGCTGTAGTAGCCGTTGGCGTCGGTGAGGCCCTCGGCGAGCTTCGTGTCGAAGGTGCTGTCCTCGTCGAACACGCGGACCGTGGCGTTGTCCACGCCGAGTGTCTGCCCGTCGTCGCGGGCGTAGACGAAGCGTCCCTCGATGGTGATCGAGCGGCGCTTGCCGAGCTCGCCGGTGGAGCGCTCGAGGGCCGTGTCGCCGCTCTCGTCGACGATCGTGGCCAGTGAGGGCGTGCGATCCTTCGCCGCGCGCTCCGGGGCCGGCGCGGGGCGCAGGTCCGGATCCGGGACCACGCCGGGATGTGGGATCGCGCGCCCCAGCGGGTTCTCGACCATCGCGCTCACCTCGACCTGCTCGCGATGGGCGCGCGGGCTCAGGTCGAAGGCCTTGCCCACGGTGCGCTCGCCCATCCGCGCGGTCACGCGCAACGGCGCGGACGGATCGCTCGGCGTACCGACGAAGGGCAGATCGACCGAGTCCCCGGCTCCGAGTTCGAGATCGGCGATCGCGCGTTCGAAGCGCACCGTCCAGCCGGTCCCGGCGAGATCGAGGTCGGCCAACGTGAGGGGCTGCCCCGCCCGGACCCGCAGGACACCGCGATAGGCCTCGCCGGCGCGAGCGGCGGCGGGCTCGTGGACCAGGGTGAAACCGACCGGCGGTCCGACGGTGGACCGGGCCCCGGTCGGGACGAACAGGAGCAGCAGGGACGCGAACACGAGAAGACGACGGGACACGGGTGGACCTCCGCAGCAGCGAGCATGGATCGGGACCGCGCGCGACGGCGCGCGGACGAGCGGGAACGAGCCGGACCGCGTCAGCGCGGTGGCTCGCGTCGCTCCTGCGGGGTTCCCGTGATGCCCTCGCGGCGCATGCGCTCGAGCGCGGCCTCGAGGTCCTTCACCGTCGTGTCGTCGCCGCGCTCGCGGGCGTGGCGGATCTGGATCTCGACCATCCGGACCTCCGCCGCCCGGCGCGCCGCCTCGACCTCGCGCTGCAACGCGAGGACGGCCGCCCCGTCGCGGGCCGCGGTAGCGGTCTCGATCCGGGTGCGCAGCGCCGCCACCCGGTCCTGCTCGGCGACGAGCGCCGAGCGGATCTCGCGCATCTCGGGCGAGAGGGCTTCGACGGCGTCCTCGGGCAACGCGAGGAGCCCGTAGCGGGTGGGGTCTCCGGGTCGGATTCCCTCGAGCATCTCCTCGATCTCGGCAGCGTTGACGTCGAGCACGCGCTCGTCGTCCGCCGTGGCCGGAGTCGGCAACGCGAACAGACAACCGAGAACGAGAAGGATCATCGGGGAACGACGAACCGTGGTGGGTACGGCGAGATTCATCAGCGATCACCTGGTCAGGGGGTGCCGGGCGCGATGCAGTCCTGGATTCGTCCCGTAGAACGTACCACGGATCGGGATCCGGACATCGGATCGACTCCGGATCAGCTGCCGATCCGCCGGCACTTCTCCTTCAACCAAGCACGATCGGCACGGTCGAGATGCGGCGAGAGTTCGCGCTGCACGCGACGGTGGTAGGCATCGACCCACTTGCGGTGGGCGTCGGAGAGCAACGAGGGCTTCACCAACCGCAGGTCGATCGGACACAGGCTGAGGGTCTCGAAACGCAGCCAGGCTTCCCGGGGGGTCGAGTGGTCCGGGTCTTCGACCACCAGCACCAGGTTCTCGATGCGGATCCCGTGCGAGCCGTCCTCGTAGTAGCCGGGCTCGTTGCTGAGAACGTTGCCGGCCTCCAGGGCCGCGCCGCTGCACCGCGGCGAGATCGACTGCGGACCTTCGTGCACGTTGAGGTGTGCGCCCACGCCGTGACCGGTCCCGTGGCGGTAGTCCAGCCCTGCCCGCCACAGGTGCATGCGGGCGAGCGTGTCGAGTCGCAGGCCCCGGGTGCCCGCGGGGAAGCAGGCGGTCGCGAGCTCCACGTGGCCCATCAGCACACGGGTGTACTGTTCCTTCTGCGCGGCCGTGGGGCGCCCGCCCAGGCACAGCGTGCGGGTGATGTCCGTGGTGCCATCGGTGTACTGGGCGCCGCTGTCGACGAGGTAGATCCCCCGCGGCTCCAGGACGACGTCGGTGCTCTCGTCCACGGAGTAGTGGATGATCGCGCCGTGCTCGGCGTAGCCGCTGATGGTGCGGAAGCTCGGCCCCTGGTAGTGGTCGCCCTCGGCGCGGATCGCCTCGAGCGTGGCGGCCGCGGTGAGTTCGGTGACGTCGCCCGAGCGTACCTCGGACTCGAGCCAGCGCAGGAAGCGCACCATGGCCACGCCGTCGCGCACGTGGGCGGCGCGCATGCCCTCCTGCTCGGTGGCGTTCTTGCGCGCCTTCATGGCCGCGATCGGACTCGCGGTCACGTGCAGCGACGCCCCACGCAGGCGATCCACGACCCAGCGACTGGTGCCGTCGCCGTCGACCCACACGCGACGCCGCGCGCGCCCGAGTTCACGTAGAGCGGCCCCGGTCTCGCGATACGGACGCACGGCGACGTGGCGACCCAGGTGGCGCTCGACCTCGGGCGTGACCTTCACCGGGTCGACGAAGAGCGTGGCCGCGTCGCGCTCGACGATCAGATACGCGATGGCCACGGGATTGAAGTCGACGTCGCGGCCGCGGAGGTTCGTGGTCCACATGATCGCGTCGAGCGCGGTGACCACGAGCGCGTCGACGTCGGCGTCGACCATCGCCGCGCGCACGCGCTTCAGCTTGCCGGCCAGGCCCTCGCCCGCGAAGCGTGTGGGCTGCACCCGCAACGGCGTGCGCGGCAGCCGGGGCTGGAACTTCCACACCCGATCGATCAGGTTCGTCGCGATCGGCTTCAGGCGTGCTCCTCGTTCCGCGAGCGCCTCCCCCAGCGACCGGGCCCGCTGCATCGACACCACGCGCGGATCGACCCCGACCCGATCGCCGTCGGAAGCACGACCCACCAGGAAACGCTGGATCGATGGCACTCCGGGCATTCCCATGCGGAACAGGTGCACGCCGGTGCCGCGCAGTTGCCGTTCGGCCTGCAGGAAATAGCGGCCGTCGGTCCACAGACCCGCGCCGTCGAGCGTGATCACCGCATCGCCCGCCGATCCGGTGAAGCCGGTGACGAAGTCGCGTCGCTTCCAGTGATCGGGCAGGTACTCGCTGTGGTGCGGATCGGTGCCGGGCACCAGATAGGCGTCGATCCCCTTCGCGCGCATCTGCTCGCGCACGGCCTCGATGCGTTCACGGATCTCCATGGACCGACTCCTCCCGGTGGTGGGTGCCGGCGGAGTCTATCGGGCGGCCGCAGCCGCAACAAGCACGCTCACGCGGGGAGGACTTCGTCGCCCCGCGATCGGATGCGCTGCCTGCGTTCCAGGGAGGCGAGGATCGACTGCACACTGCGCGCAGCGAGCTCGTGCATGGAGTCGGGCACGTCGACGTAGACCCGTCGGGTGATGGTGTCGACGGTGCGGGCGCCCTGGACCACCGCCTCGAGCACGGCCCGTTCCCGCTCGCGTCGGTGCGCGATCTGATCGGCCAGGACCTTCGTCCCCCGCGCGTCGGCCGGACCGTGCGCGGGGAAGACGACCTGTACGTCGAGCTCCGCGAGGCGCTCGAGACCGCTCATGTACGAATCCAGATTCCCGTCGGCGGGATCGATCAGGATCGACGACACCGTGCTCACCATGTCACCGGCGATCAACGACCCGTAGCGATCCTCGAAGAAACAGAGGTGACCCGGTGCGTGGCCGGGCGTGAAGTGACACTCCAGCCACCAGTCACCGCGACCGTCGGGTCCGTGCCCGAGCTCGAGCCGTTCACCGTCGGCGAGTGTCCGGTCGACCGCGAAGTCCACGCGGGCCGCGGTTTCGGCGTGCGCCCACACGGGCAGATCGAAGGTGTGGCGGACGAAGGGCACCGCTCCGACATGGTCGGGATGATGGTGGGTGAGCAGGACCGCGCGCAGCCGCCGGCCCTCGTCCCGTGCCCGGCGCAGCGCGAGGGCGAGCGCGTGCTGTTCGTCGGCGTGAGGAGTCGCGGGATCGATCACGTAGGCCGGGTCCCGCCCGACCACGTAGGTGTTCGTGTGCTCGGCCGGCGGCAGGGTGGGCGTGCGCAGCGCCAGCAGTTGCACGGCCGGGTTGTTCCAGATCGGCTGCGGCGCCGGTCCGTCGATCTCGCGTTGCAGGGCCGTGAGGGCGTCGGGCCAGGCCTCGAAGGGTAGACCGCGGATCGCGCGAAGAGTGAGGACGTTGGGTGGCGCCAGGGCCACGTGACCCCGATCGAAGCGTTCGAGCCATCCGTGCGCCGTGTCCCAGTCGGAGTCTTCGAGCTCCTCGGGCTGCAGGTCCCCCATCGCGCGTTCGCCGAGCGTGCCGAGGAAGAACCGGGTGTCGAAACGGCGGGGATAGAACGCAGGCGTGACCAGGCGCAGGACGGGATCGCCCACGTCCTCGAGTTCGGAGACCGTGCACTCCTCGCTCCAGTCCACGCGCCCGTCGATCAGGGCGCGACGCCACGCGGGATCCACCGGCCTCCGACGCCCGGAGCGGAGGTCCAGACCCAGTTCCTCGCACATCTCGCGGACGAGGGCCGAGCGGAGCACCGTGGTCCGGTCGTCGCCGCCCAGGCGGCGATCGGCGTCGTCGACGCGGCCGCCGACGAAGGCGTACACCGATCCGAAGAAGCGCATGCCCCGCGCACGGCGGGCCATGAACAGCCGGTCGTCGTCCGGCGCGCGGCGCAGGATCAGGGCACTTGCGGCAACGGGTTCACGGTGCATGGGTCCGGGACGGAACGGGAAGGCGACCGGAAGCGCTCCCGTGCACGATCGCACCGGCGCGGCGATCACGCATCCCGCCGCGCGGATCCGTCAGCGGGCGTTCCCCGCGCCCTCGTCCGATGCCGGTACGTCCCCGGTGACCTCTGCAGACGGATCGCGGAGCGTCACGGGCAGAGCGCCCCAGATCTCCACCAGGCGTTCCCGCGCCCGCGCGTCCGAGAGCTCGTCCGACGCCTCCAACGAGGCCGCCAGAACAACGAAACCATCGGTCGGCGTCGACGGAGGAACGTCGTTCGACCCGGGCTGCTCGAACCACCCGGCCCACGCGGTCAGCGCTTCTGCCCAGGCAAGGGTCGAATCGGCGGCCGACGAGGGCAGGTCGGACCCCGCCCCCGACCGACGCAGCAGTTCGGGACGGCCCGCGGCCAGTCCCGCATGCAGGCGCCGCAGCCGGGGCACGAGATCGTTCACGGCGCGGGCCTCGGCCCGCAGGAGCTCCGCGACCGTCGAGTCGCGCGCGTCGGGTGAAGCGAGCACCCCGGCGATCGCCCCGTCGAGCGCGCGCGCCGTCGCCTGCAGGGTCGACTCGAGCTGGCGTTCGAATCCGGCCCGGCGACGGCTCAGGGTCTGCCGGAACTCGAAGCGCGGTGGCTGCGTCGAGCGGTGCTCGTCGATCCTCGCGAACTGATCGTCCACATAGGTCGCCAGATCGGCGCGGACCCCCACCTCGAGGGGATCCACGTCGACGACCGTCCGCGAATCGGGCGAGCCGCCGAAGACCGATCCGCCCAGCGCGAACCAGGCACCGGCACCGAGGCCGAGCACCACCAACAGGATCCCTCCGATCCGCACTCCCGATGGGATCCCGCCCGACGGGG
>DATFKK010000042.1 GCA_035268685.1 Candidatus Krumholzibacteriia bacterium
CGCGGGCGTGGAAGAGGCCGAACGGAAACGCCGCGTGATCGAGGAGACCTTCGTCGACGTGCTCGGAACCGCCGCCACCGAGCATGGTCCCTTCGACTTCCTCGTGCAGGGCACGCTCTACTCCGACCGGATCGAGGGCAACGGGACCGTTCGCGAGCACGGCTACACCGATCTGCCCCGCGCGATCCGGGGGTTGCCCGAGCGACTCGGGATCGAGGTCCTCGAGCCGCTGTCCGAACTCTTTCGCGAGGACGTGCGGGCGGTCGGCCGCGAACTGGGGATTCCCACCGACCTGCTGAACCGACACCCCTTCCCGCGCTCGGGCCTGGCGATCCGGGTGCTCGGTGCGGTCGATCCGGACTCACTGGAGCGGGCGCGGGCCGCCGATCACGTGTTCGTCGAGGAGCTGCGCAACGCCGATCTGTACGATCGGATCTACCAGGCCGGGTGCATCCTGCTCCCGCTCGACGTGGCCGGCCTGGTCGGCGAGGCCCGGACCTACGCGCGCCCGGTGGTGCTGCGCGCGGTCACCAGTGCCGATTCCACGTCGGCGGACTGGGCGCGGATCCCCGACGACGTCCTGGCCCGGATCAGCGACCGTATCCTGCGTGAGGTGGACGGGATCAACCGCGTCGTGTACGACATCAGCCGGAAGCCACCGGCCACGATCGAATGGGAGTAGGGGCTTTCCTCCGGGCGGCCGACGACGCAACTTGATCGACCACGAGAGCTCGTCCTCCTCCCTCGACGGACACCATGACGGCAGCGACTCCTCCGACGCGATTCCTCCCCCGGTGCAGTGGCATCGCCGCGCTGGGCCTGATGGCCGTCCTGTGCGTCGCCCCGGCCGGGGCGACCACCCTCGACCCGAGCCACCCGGTCTGGGACGGTCCGCACGCCGGGGCGTGGTCACGGGCGCTCGTGCAGTTCGGCCAGGACCACGTGGGCCGGCCGACGCCCCGGTCGCGCGTTCTCGAGCGCGGGACCGCGGTGGGGCAGCGCGTGCTCGTGATCCCGGTTCTGCCCGCCGATGCGGTGGGTCCTCCGGTCTCGCGCGAGGACCTGGAGCGCGCCTGGTTCGGTCCCGGCGAGAACAGCGTGCGCGGTTACTGGAATCACGTGAGCGGAGGCCGCTTCGCGCCCACCGGGCGGGTGCTGCCCTGGCTGCGTCTGCCCGGGTCCCTGCAGAGCGACTACCCGAACGTGATCGACGGTCGGCCCGTGCCCAACGTCACGGCCGGCCCGCGCGCCATGGCCGCCGACGCCCTCGATGCCGCCGCCGCGGTGGTGGGCGATCTCCGCGTCTTCGACGACGACGGGCCCGACGGCATCCCGGGGAGCGGTGACGACGACGGCGTGCTCGATCTCGTGGTGGTCCTGCATCCCGAGCCCGGCTGGGAGGTCGAGCCGAGCGACGCCGCGCGCGCGATCGTGTCACTCCAATCGAGGCTCGACCGTCGACCGATCGCGGGAACGGACCTGGCCGCCGACGCCTTCGTGGTGACGTCGGCGCGGGGACCGCTGGGCGTCTGGGTGCACGAGTTCGGGCACCTTCTCGGTCTGGAAGACCTGTACGACCACGCCCGGGATCGTGAGAGCGACACCGGTGGAGCCGAGGCCCGGCTCGGGGGATTGGGCCGATGGTCGCTGATGGCGAGCGGGACCTGGGGTGGGCGGGGATCGTCGCCGTCCGGACTGGACGCATGGAGCCGGATCCGCCTCGGGTGGGACGACACGAGGATCACCGAGGGTGACGCCGAGTTCGACCTCGTTCCCGTGGACGCCAGCGGCGGCAGCAGCCTCGAGGTCCGTCCGACCGGAGACTGGGGCTTCGAACGCTTCGTTCTCGAGACCCGCCGACGCCGGCCCGACGCGATCGTCGATGCCGATCTCCCCGGTTCGGGAGTTCTCGTGTACCGCGTCGACGGCCGTCAGGGCGACCTGGGACTCGGGTCCGACTATCTCGAACTCCTGCAGGCCGACGGCCGGGACGACCTGGGCAACGGCGACGACGACGGCGACGCGGACGATCCCTTCGACGGCAGTGCCGGCGCCGACCGCCTGGACGCGACGACGAATCCGGCGACGGTGTCCGGCATCCCCGACCCGGCGCGCCCGGCGCCGGTGATCGAGATCGGACCGGCCGACGCAGCGGGTGCCCATCGGGTGCAGGTGGGGATCGTCGACGGACCCTGGCTCCGACTCCGCAGCGCGGCCTTTCCACAACCGCAGGAGCAGCCTCGGACCTTCATCGGCCTGGAACGATCGACGGCGTGGCGGCTGGAGTTCGACGACGTCGGTGCGCAGCCGGTGACGAACGCCGAGATCGACCTCGAGATCCTGCCGACCGGCCGCAACGGATCGGTGGAGCCGTCCACGGGCATCACGCTGCAGAGGAACGGCGCGATGTGGTCGCCCGCGCCGACGGTGGTGGTGACCGAGGAGGACGGACTCGCGGGCGAGGGTCCTCTCGACGTGCGGATCACGCTGCGCGTCGACGACCGCCCGGCGAGGACGATCGAACTGGGCATTCCCGTGCAGCTGGGTCCGGGGCTGTCGAACGATCTGGGCCTCGAGGACTTCGTTCCCCGGGTCCTTTCCGCCGCGACCGACACCACCCGATTCGAACGGCTCGGCCTCGCCGATCTGCCGCGGACGACCAGCGCGGGGTGGGGCCTGCGCACCGACGGCGAACTCCGCTACGCCGACGACGTCGAGGTCGCGGTCGAGAGCGGCTGGACCGGCTTCGGCGAGCAACGCGAACTGGAGTTCTGGTCGCGCCAGGACGTCGAGCGCGACCTGCCCGGCATGACGTGGGATGCCGGCGTGGTCGAGGTCTTCGTGCCCGATCGCGGATGGCGCGTGGTCGAGCCGAGCGGGCGCGACGTGGTCCAGGTGTGGCGGGCGAGTTCCGCGGCCGTCCGCGCTCGAGCGGGCCTCGGTGGACAGGCGTGGATCTGGGAGCCCACCCGGATGACCCTCCCCGACGACGCGCTGCCGCTCCGGGTGCGCTTCCGCTTCGGTTCGGACAGCATCGGGACGGCCCGCGGATGGCAGATCGCGGGGGCCGGCACGCTGTCGCCGCTTCCGCGCGCCGCGCTCACGGTGCGCCCGCGCGAGGGCGGAGGGCTGGAGGTGCGCACGGACTTCGACGGCGACCTCGCGCCCATCGATCAGGTGCGCTTCCGTTACCGTCGACCGGGGGCGGAGACCTGGATCGCCGCCTCGCCGCTGTTCTCGGTGCGCTCGGACGCCACCACCGTCAATCCGATCGACGTGCCGGCCTCGGTCGACGTTTTCGAGGTCGGCCTGTTCTCCGAGATCGCGGGCGACACGCCGGGTGGGTCGACGCCGCCCCTGCTGCTCGGACGCGCCGGGTACCGTCGGAGTCCGGAGCGAGCGCTGCCACGACTGCTCACGAACCCTGCGGTGGGTCAGCTCGTGCTCGAGACGCCGGTCCGCGACGAGGACGTCGCCCTCCGCGTGATCGACGTCCGGGGGCGCGAGGTGGCGCAGCTCACGATCCCGGCGGGCACGGACCTGCTCGAGTGGAACGGGCGCTCGGCCGAGGGCGCACGCTTGGGATCGGGGGTCTACTTCCTGGTCCTGAGCGACGATCCCAGCCGGGCGATCTCCTTCGTCTGGTTGAACTGAACCCCCACGGACGGACGCCATGAGAAGGATCTCGGCGCACACCCTCGATCTCCGCACCCTCGTGCTGGTCCTCGTGCTCGCGGCGGCCACGTCCGCGAGCGCCTCGCCGTGGCGGTCCCTGATCTCGCTGCCCGACGATCCAACCGAGCTGCGCCCGCTCGACCGCTTCGTGATCGGATGGCAACTGCACGATCGTGAGGCCGTGGCGGAGAGTCTCGAGGACCCCGACTGGTCGGTGCATCTCCGGCAATGGGGTCGCGCCCGGGTCGCCCTGCGGCGGGGTGATCCCGGCGGAGCGGCGCAGGCCTACGCGGATGCCCGCGCGAGCTGGCCGGCCACCCGCGAGGAACCCGACCTCGTCCAGGCGTTGTTCGACCGGCGCCGACTCGAACTGGCCCTCGACACCGACGACGCGTCGGCCGCGCGGCGTATCCGGAGGGAACCGCTGCGCACGCACGACGACGCGGTGTGGGACGCGCTCGGCGCGTGGTTGCAGTGGCTGGAGGGCGACGTCGAAGGTGCCGCCGAGACCTTCGACCGGGCGTGGGTCCGCGCCGACGATCTCGAGCGACGGCAACCGGTGTTCCTGCGTCGCGCTCTCGTCCTGCTCGAGGCCGGGCGTGTCGACGCTGCCGGGAGTGCATGGGCCGCCAGCATCGATCGGATCCGTCGTCCCGAGCGACACCGGATCGCCCTGCGGTTGTGGGATGACACGCCGGAGCTGGCCGGTGCGATCCGCCGCGCGGAGGACCGGCGCGAGGTCCTGCGTTGGCTCGTGCGCTCGTTCCGGCGCGACGACGCCCTCGAACTGGCGCGCCTCGCGCTCGAGGCCGAGGTCGAGTCGACCGAGCGCGCCTGGCTCTACGTGTTCGTGGCCGAGCAGTACTACCGCCTGCGGCGTCACGACGATCTCGCGGTCTGGCTCGACGGTGACCGGCCGCGCCGTCTCGACGACGAGCAACGCGCCGAGCTCGATGCCTATCCGCTGGGAGTCCGACGGCGCTCCGGTCATTCGGTCGCCCTGGCCGCGGCCTTCGACGCGGTCGCGCTCCGGTATCCCGACACCGATCGGGCTGTCGAGGCCCTGTGGGAAGGTGCCTGGATGTGGGAGCTCAGCGGAGAGTTCGACACCGCGATCGACCGCTACGAGGAGTTGTACCGCCGCAGTCCCGACGGCCCGTACGGGAGTGCCGCCGTGCTGCGATCGCTCTGGTTGCGTTCGCAGCAGGACGACGACACCGCAGTGGGCGCCGTGTTCGCACGCGCTCGCCGCGATCTCGAGGACGGGCTCGACGCCGCGGCGGCGCTGCGGCTGGCGGCCGCCGCCGATCCGGATCGCGCCACGGCTCTGCGTACCGAGCTCGAACGCGAGCACCCCTTCAGCCCGCTATGGCGCGACCCCGGCCCCGCGCGTGTCGTGAACGGCGACCTCGATCCCGTCGATTCGGCGCGGTCTCTTTTCGAGATCCAGGAGCGCGCGTTCGAGAGACTGATCGGGCACCTCGGTCCGAGCGCCGGTTCCGCGCGCGGTCTCGAGGTGATCGAGCGCATCGCCGAGCTGGGACTCATGGTGGAGGCCGAGACGCGGCTGGCGTCGTGGGCCCGCGAACGGCGTGGGGACACCGCGGCCGTGGCCGCCGCGGTGCGGCTCGCATGGCGGTGGGGCCTCCCCGAGGTCCAGGGTCGGTACGGCTGGATCCTGGAGCGGCGACTGCGCGACGACGGCCCGGAACTGGCTCGTGCGGCCATCGTGGCCGCCATGCCCACACCCTACGCCGTGGACGTCCTGCGTCGGGCGGTCGACGCAGGGGTCGATCCTGCGTTGGTGTGGGGACTCGTCCGCCGCGAGAGCTTCTACGACGCCGACGTGGTGTCGATCGCCGGTGCCCACGGCCTCATGCAGCTGATCGAGTCGACCGCGCGGGAGACGGCGGAACAGATCGGCCTGCCGGCTCCGGGAACCGAGGACCTGCTGACGCCGTCGACCAATCTCCGGCTCGGGATCGCCCACCTCGACGATCTCCTGGACCGTTCCGGGGCTGACCGTGTCCGTGCCCTCGCCGCCTACAATGCCGGCGACTGGAACGGGCGCCGTTGGCAGGAGCGCCGCGCGCCCGGCTCCGACGAGACGCTCGGGATCCTCGTGATCAGCTATTCCGAGACCCGCGACTACGTCTACCACGTCATGCGGCACTGGCTGCGGTACGGTGATCTCTACGCGAGGGTCCTCGGCGGGAGCTCCTGAGACGGCTGGCCAGGACCTTGCATCGGGCTCGTTCCGTGCTCCCGAACGTTTGGTTCGTGGTGCCGGGACGACCCGAGCAAGCGGGGTGATCACCGTGTTCCTGCGCCGTCTCTTCGGACTGATTCCGTCCGATCCGTTCACCGAGGGCCTTCAACGGATGCAACGCGGGGATCTGCGCGGCGCAGCGGAGCTGTTCGAGCCCCTTCTCGACGCACCCGACGATGGCATCCGGAAGATGGCCCGCCTCTACACCTGCGAGGCCCTCCTGCAGCTCGGCGACCGCACGGTCGACGAGGACCCCGTCGCCGCCCTCGAGTGCTACGAGAGCGCATCGGGGCTGCAGCCCACCTTCGCCGACATCCATCAACGGATCGGCCGGATCCGTCTCGCGCACGACGACCCGGTTGGAGCGGTCGAGGCCTTCGACCGGGCCCTCGAGATCAATCCGCGCTTCTTCGGTGCTCGGCTCGACGCTCTCCAGGCGCGCGTCGAGATGGGTCGTGACGACTGTGAGGCGGTGCTCGAGGCCCTGGAGACCCACGCGCCGCCTCTGTTCCACGACGAGATCGCCGACGCGCGGCGCGAGCTGGAGGCGGACGATCCGGGGGCGGCCCTGGTCAGAATCCTGGCGATGCGTGACCGCAATCCCGAGCCGCGGGATCGCGCCAAGGAACGTGCGATCATCGCCCTTCAGGACGGCGCGCCGCTGCGCGCGATCGAACTCCTGGAGCGCATGCTCGACGACGGCCGGCGCTTCCCGGATCTGTTGCACCTGCTGGGGCTCGCGCACGGTGCGCTCGACCAGCACGAGAGCGCCGAACGTGCCTTTCGCGAGGCGATCGCGATCCACCCCGGCTACACGAAGGCCCGCATGAATCTCGCTCTGACCCTCATGGAGCTCGAACGGTACGCGGAAGCCGACGCACAGCTGAACGACGTGCTCCGCTGTGATCCGCACCACCCTCTGGCCCTGAGCGCTCTCGACGAGATCCGTGCCCGGGCGGGGGGGAACTGAGACAGATGGTGGTCGACCACTACGACGTCCTCGGGATCGAGCCCACGGCCAGCACCGCAGAGGTCCGCTCGGCCTATTTCCGGTTGGCGAAGCAACTCCATCCCGATCGGCAGGTCCGTAGCGACCCCGTCGCGACCGAGCGCTTCCTGGCCGTGCAGAACGCCTACGAGATCCTGGTCGATCCCGCCCGACGCGAGGAGCACGATCGGCAGCGCCAGGGTGGAGACCCGACGGGCGAACCGGCCGCAGCGGAAGGACCGGCCGTCGTCGTACCCGAAGCGAGCCCGGCACCCGTGGGTCGCCGCGGGCCGACGCTCGAGGAGGCCCGCGACGCGCGGCTGGCCTACCAGAAGGCCCTGTCGCTGCTCGAGAACGGGGATCGAAGCCGTGCCCTGCGCACGATGGCCGCCGTCGTGCGCGCCGTCCCCGACGAGCCCGACTACGAATCCATGCTGGGCCATCTCATGGCCCTCGAGGGCGAGCGCTTGCACCGGGCCCGCGACCACTGCCGGCGCGCGGTGGAGGCGGAGCCCTACAATGCGGACTTCAAGGCCCGGCTCGGTTACGTCTACCTCCAGGCGGGGCTGATCGCGACCGCGCAGGACTGCTTCGACGCCGCGCTCGAACTCGACCCGCGCCATCCCCTGGCCCTCGAACACCGCAACGGCCGCGCGAAGCCGGGCTCCGGCGGCCTCCTACGGTCGATCGGGCGGTTGTTCGGGAAGAAGTGAGACACCGCGGCCTCGTCGGCCCGGACTTCCTTGACACCTCCCGGACCCGCCGACTAGCTTGGATCTTGACGACCCCTAGACGACCCTCGTGCTGGAGGTCTCGATGCGGACGGGTGTCATCCGCTGGTTCAGTGACCACCGAGGCTACGGTTTCATCGATCTCGACGACGAGAACAGGGGCGAACCCCTCTACGTACATCACACGGCGATCCTGGGGCGCGGTTACCGCTCGTTGCGCGCCGGTCAGACCGTGCGTTTCGAGGTCCGCCGGGACGGTTCGCTCCGGCAGGCCATCGACGTCGAAGTCGTCTGAGCCGATCCGGGTCGCTGCGGCGGCCCTCCACATCTCGGATCATCACCGGTTCCGAGAGAGGTTCCCGTCCCTCGGGGGCGGGAACCTTCGTGTTCGCCCCCGCGTTCATCGCACGCCACCCGTACTCCAGCCCACCCCGGGACGATGGTTCTCACCAAGCTGATCGAGAAATTCGTCAAGAACAAGGCGAAGCGTGACTACCAGAAGCTGCTTCCGCTCGTGGACCGGGTGAAGGAACTCCGGCCCGATTTCGAGGCACTCGACGACGACGCGCTCCGCGCGAAGACCGACGAGTTCCGCGCGCGTCTCGCCGACGGCGAGACCCTCGACGACCTCCTGCCCGAGGCCTTCGCCACGGTGTGGGAGACCTGCCGTCGCCTCACCGAGCGTGGCGAGAGCTGGGCGGTGATGGGGCAGGAGACCACCTGGAACATGGTGCCCTACGACGTCCAGATCATCGGCGGCGTGGCCCTGCACCAGGGCAAGATCGCCGAGATGGCCACGGGTGAGGGCAAGACCCTGGTCGCGACCATGCCCGTGTACCTGAACGCACTCGCGGGCAAGGGCGTGCACCTGGTCACCGTGAACGACTACCTCGCCCAGCGCGACGCCGAGTGGATGGGCGGGATCTACCGCTGGCTCGGTCTCACCGTCGGTTCGATCCGCAGTCAGATGACTCCGGCGCAGCGGCGTGAGTCCTACAACTGCGACATCACCTACGGAACCAACAACGAGTTCGGCTTCGACTACCTGCGCGACAACATGGCGGTGCGTGCCGAGGACCTGGTCCAGCGCGAGTACTTCTACGCAATCGTCGACGAGGTCGACTCGGTCCTGATCGACGAGGCACGTACGCCGCTCATCATCAGTGGTCCGGTGGCCCAGACGCGCGATCGCTACGGCGAACTGAAGCCGGCGGTCGAGAAGCTCGTGCGCCTGCAGACCCGGCTCGTGAACGAGCACCTGGCCGAGGCCGAGCGCGTCCTGAGGAACGGCGACGAAATCGGCGACGAGCTCGCCGTGAAGCTGCTGCAGGTGAACCGTGGCGGTCCGAAGCTCGCCCGTCTGCTGAAGCTCAAGAAGGACCATCCCTCGATCCAGGAAGTGATCTCGCGGACCGAGGCGGCCTACATGCGCGACAAGGCGATGTGGGAAGCCGACCAGGATCTCTACTACGTGATCGAGGAGAAGCAGAACTCGGTGGATCTCACCGAGAAGGGCCGCGAACACTTCGACGCCGGCGATCCCGACTTCTTCGTGTTGCCCGACCTGTCGGTAGAACTGGGGCGCATCGAGGGCGACGAATCGCTGAGCCCCGAGGACAAGGCCAAGCAGGTCGACGAGCTGCACCGCATCTACGGCGAACGCAACGAGGGCGTCCACGCCGTCCAGACGCTGCTGAAGGCCTACACCTTGTTCACCAAGGACGACGAGTACGTGATCCAGGACGGTCAGATCATGATCGTCGACGAGTTCACGGGCCGTATCATGCACGGCCGCCGCTTCAGTGATGGTCTGCACTCGGCGCTCGAGGCGAAGGAAGGCGTGACCATCCGTGGGGAGACCCAGACCTACGCGACGATCACGTTGCAGAACTACTTCCGCATGTACGACAAGCTGGCCGGGATGACGGGAACGGCCGAGACCGAGGCCGGCGAGTTCCACGACATCTATGATCTCGACGTGATGGTCATCCCGACCAACGAGCCGATCCGCCGTGACGACCGCGACGACCTGATCTTCCGGACGAAGCGCGAGAAATACAACGCGATCACCGACGAGATCCAGCGATTGAACGAGAAGGGCCTGCCGGTGCTCGTGGGCACCACCACGGTCGAGGTGAGCGAGACCCTCAGCCGCATGCTGCGCCGCAAGAGCATCAAGCACAACGTGCTGAACGCCAAGCAGCACGACCGCGAGGCCGAGATCGTGGCCGAAGCGGGCCGCCGGGGTGGCGTGACCATCGCCACGAACATGGCCGGTCGCGGGACCGACATCAAACTCGGCCCGGGCGTGCTCGAAGCGGGCGACGACGAAGACGTGGCCGGACTGCACATCATCGGCTCGGAACGCCACGAGAGCCGGCGCATTGATCGCCAGCTGCGAGGTCGCGCCGGACGCCAGGGCGACCCGGGGGCGTCGACCTTCTTCCTGAGTCTCGAGGACGACCTGATGCGCCTGTTCGCGGGCGTCGACAAGATCTCCGGGCTCATGGATCGCATGAACGTGGAGGAAGGCGAGGTCATCACCCACTCGATGGTGACCAAGGCCATCGAGCGCGCGCAGAAGCGTGTCGAGGGCCAGAACTTCTCGATCCGCAAGCGTCTGCTCGACTACGACGACGTCATGAACAAGCAGCGCGAGGTGGTCTACACCCTCCGGCGTGACGCCCTGCTCGATCCCGACGTCACCCCGATCCTCACCGAGATGATCGAGGAGACGGTCGACGACATTCTCGAGCAGTGCGTCGATCCGAATCTGCCGTCGGAGGAGTGGGACTGGGAGCTCCTGTCCCTCGAGTACACCTCGACCTTCCTCGTTCCGCTGCCGGTGGCCGACGAGGAACGCGAGAGCATCGGCCAGGACGTCCTGCGTGATCATCTGCTCGAGACCGCGATCGAGGCCCGCAGTGCCAAGCGGGAGCGGCTGGGGGCGGACCTGACCGAGCAGCTCGAACGTTACGTCGTGCTACGGACCATCGACGAGCTCTGGAAGGACCACCTGCACGAACTCGACATGCTCCGCAGCGGTATCGGACTGCGTGCCTACGGCCAGAAGGATCCCCTGCTCGAGTACAAGTCCGAGAGCTTCCAGCTCTTCGGAGACATGATGACCCGCGCGCGCAAGGAAACCGTGACCCGGTTCTTCCGCCTCGAGGTGGCGATGAAGCCCTCGCCCGACGCCGTGCTCCGCGGGGGCGCGGCGCGCAAGCCCGACGCCGGGGCGCCGACGGCGGCCGAAGATGCGTCGAGGGCGAAGGCCCAGGCGGGATCGGCTCTGGGCACCGCCGCCGGTGCTCCGCAACTGGAGGGCGTGTTCGACCAGGCGCGTACGAGCAAGGACTCGGTGTCGGCCATGGGGCAGGGAGCGACCGAACAACAGAAGGGCCAGACCGTGGTCCGTGAGGGCGAGAAGATCGGACGCAACGACCCCTGTCCGTGCGGCAGCGGTAAGAAGTACAAGCGCTGCCACGGCGCGAACTGAGCACCGAGCGCATGAACGAGCCGCGCATCACGATCGTCGGCGGAGGACTCGCCGGCACCGAGGCCGCGTTGCAGCTCGCGGATCGGGGCTTCGACGTCGACCTGTACGAGATGCGCCCGGTTCGTCGGACCGAGGCCCATCGCAGCGAGCGCCTGGCCGAGCTGGTCTGCAGCAACACCTTCAAGAGCGAGCGTACCGACACCCCCTCGGGCACTCTCAAGGTCGAACTCGAGCTGCTCGGCGCACGCCTCCTGCCGTTGGCGCGCCGGGCGAGGGTGCCCGGCGGTCACGCCCTCGCACTCGACCGTGAGATTTTCGGCGATCTCGTGACGCACGAGATCGAGGCCCACGATCGGATCCGCCTGATCCGCGAGGAGGTCTCGGAGCCCCCGGTCGACGGCCCGACGCTGATCGCCACGGGCCCGCTCACCGCGCCCGGCCTGCAGGAGTGGATCCACACCGAGATGGGCGACGAGGGGCTCTACTTCTACGACGCAATCGCACCGTCGGTCCTGCTCGACTCCGTCGACACGTCGATCGCCTTCCGGGCCTCGCGCTACGAGAAGGGCGATGCCGACTACCTGAACTGTCCGCTCGACCGCGACGAGTACGAGGCTTTCGTCGATGCGCTGCTCGCCGCCGAGCGCGTTCCGATGAAGGACTTCGAGAAGGCCGCCTATTTCCAGGGCTGCATGCCGATCGAGGTCATCGCCGAGCGCGGGCGCGAGAGTCTACGTTTCGGACCCATGCGTCCGGTGGGTCTGAAGGACCCGCGTACGGGACGGCGTCCGTGGGCCGTGGTGCAGCTGCGGCAGGAGACCCGCGACGGCACGCTGTACGGGCTCGTCGGATTCCAGACGCAGCTCCGCTACGGCGGTCAGAAGGACGTCTTCCGCCGGATTCCCGGCCTGCAGAACGCCGAGTTCGCCCGTCTGGGGAGTCTGCACCGCAACACCTTCCTGGATTCGCCGCGACACCTGGAGTCCGATTTGTCGTGGCGCAAGCACCCGGGCGTCTGGTTCGCCGGTCAGATGACGGGTTGCGAGGGTTACGTCGAGAGCCTGGCCGTCGGGCTGATCGCGGCGCGATCGATCGAGGACCGCGTCCGCGGCCGGGACTTCACCCCGCCTCCGTCGACGACGATCCTGGGCGCCCTTCTGGCCTATCTGCGCGACACCTCGATCGAGCGATTGACCCCGATGAACGTGAACTTCGGGCTCGTTCCACCGCTCGACGAGCGCGTGCGCGACAAGCGGTTGCGCAAGGAGGCCTACGCGCGCCGTGCGGCCGAACAGATGGAGGCCTGGGTACGCGGTCGCGACGAGAGCCCGGGGCGGATCACGGCGGATCTGCCGGGAGCCGTCCGCCCCTGATCGATCCCGGGGATTGCAAGGCCCCGCGCGGCGGCTACACTCCGCGCGCCATGAGCGATCGACCCGAAGAGCGATACCTGGAGCGATTGCGAGCCGTCGACGGTGCGTCGGAGCGCACGGTGGAGGCGTACCGGACCGACTTCGCGGCAGTGCGCCGCTGGGCGGAGGACGCGGGCCGTGCCCTCGACTGGCGAGTGCTCGACGCCGACGACCTGCGTGCCTTCCTCGCGGCCGAACGTCGGCGTGGCATCGGCGCGCGGACGCTGGCGCGGCGTATGGCCGCGCTGCGGGGGTTCTTCCGTTTCCTCGTGCGCGAGGGTCGGCGCGACGGCGATCCGACCGTGGCGCTCCGCCTGGGTTCGGGGCGCCGACGTCTTCCGCGGACCGTGAGCGAGGAACTCGTCGCCCGCATCGTCGAGTCCCCGGATCTCTCGACCCGCCGGGGCCGGCGCGATCGAGCGGTCCTGGAGGTGCTCTACGGCTCCGGGTTGCGCCTGGCCGAACTCGTGGGACTGCGGCTCGGCGACGTCGACTGGACGGCCGGCTCACTTCGCGTCACGGGGAAGGGCTCGAAGGAACGACTCGTTCCCGTCACGGACACGGCGAAGGACGCCCTCGGGTCCTATCTTGCCGGCCGGCTCGACGCGACCACCTGGGGGGCGGTCCGGACCGGGCGCATCGACGCGCGCACGGCGGCGGCTCCGGTGTTCGCAGGGCGCGGCGGCGCGGCGATCGCGCGTCGTACCGTCCAGAGAGTGGTCGAGCGGGCCGTCCGCGAGACGGCCGGGCCGCGTCTGTCGACGCACGACCTGCGTCACGCCTTCGCCACGCACCTGCTCGACCGTGGGGCGGAACTGCGGGGCGTGCAGGAACTGCTGGGCCACGCGGACCTGTCGACCACGCAGATCTACACGCACGTGACCAGTGCACGCCTGCGCAACGCCTTCGAGGCGGCGCACCCCCGCGCCCGGACGGCGCGCGCGGCCGAGGAGGACGAAGGATGAACCAGCAACGCAGACGCATACGATCGACGACGATCCTCGGGGTGCGGGTACGGGGCCAGGTCTGCCTCGGCGGTGACGGCCAGGTGACCTTCGGCGACGTCGCCGTGAAGAGTGGCGCGCGCAAGGTCCGCCCGATGTCCGACGGCAGGGTCCTGGCGGGATTCGCGGGTTCGGCCGCCGACGCATTCAGTCTGTTCGAGAAGTTCGAGGGGCAGCTCGAGTCCCACGGGGGTCAGCTCGCGCGCGCCGCGGTGGCCCTGGCCACCGAGTGGCGCCGCGACAGGGTGCTGCGCCGCCTCGAGGCCATGCTGGTGGTGATGGACGCCGAACGCGCCTTCCTGCTCAGTGGCAACGGAGACGTGATCGAGCCCGACGAGGGGATCCTGGCCATCGGCAGTGGGGGCAACTACGCCCTGTCGGCGGCTCGCGCGCTGGCCCGTCACAGCGATCTCGACGCCGAGTCCGTATGCCGCCGCGCCCTGGAGATCGCCGCCGAACTCTGCATCTACACCAACGACCGGATCGAGGTCCTGCGCCTGGGTTCGAGAGACGGAGGCGCGTCATGAACCTTCCAGTGCACCAGGAGACCGAACACGGTCCCCCGACCGAGGAGCTCACGCCGCGACGGATCGTCCGCGAACTCGATCGCTACATCGTGGGCCAGGACAAGGCCAAGAGGGCGGTGGCGGTCGCGCTGCGCAACCGCTGGCGCCGCCTGGCGGTCGACTCGGGCATGCGCGACGAGATCACGCCGAACAACATCATCCTCATCGGCGCGACCGGGATCGGGAAGACCGAGATCGCCCGGCGCCTGGCGCGGCTGGCCGCCGCGCCCTTCGTGAAGGTGGAGGCCACGCGTTTCACCGAGCGGGGCTACGTGGGCGGCGACGTCGAGTCGATGATCCGGCAACTCGTCGATGCCGCCTTCAAACTCGTCCGTGAGGAACGGGCGCGCGAGGTGGAGGATTCGGCCGCGCGGGGCGTCGAGGACCGGATCCTCGATCAGCTCCTTCCGCCCCTGGCCAGCGTCGGCGACGAGACCCGCGAGCGCTGGGAGCGCAGCCGCGAATCGCTACGGGCACAGTTGCGCAAGGGCGAACTCGACCATCGGCAGATCACGATCCAGGTCAGCGACACCCCGCGCATGCCCTTCAACGTGGTCGGCATGGGCGGCGACATGGGGCAGGACCTCGGCGACGCGCTCAAGGGGCTCTTCCCCGGCAAGAAGAAGGAGAAACAGGTCACGGTCGAGGACGCGCGGCAGATGCTGCGCGACGAGGAGATCGACAAGCGCATCGACGAGGACTCGGTCGGCCGCGAAGCCGTCGAGCGTACCGAGCGCGCGGGGATCGTCTTCCTCGACGAGATCGACAAGATCACCGGCAGCAGCGAGTCCCGTGGTCAGGTCGACGTGAGCCGCGAGGGCGTGCAGCGCGAGTTGCTTCCGCTGGTCGAGGGCGGCACCGTGCAGACCAAGTACGGCAGCGTTCGCACCGATCACGTGCTCTTCATCGCCGCGGGGGCCTTCCACGTGAGCAAGCCGAGCGATCTGATCCCGGAGCTGCAGGGCCGCTTCCCCATTCGCGTGGAACTCGAGAGTCTGCGCCAGACCGACCTCGAGCGGATCCTGCGCGAGCCCGAGAACTCGCTGCCGAAGCAGTACGGAGCGCTGCTGGACACCGAGGGTTGCGAACTCGAGTTCACCGACGACGGCCTGGCGGAGATCGCGCGTGTGGCCCACGAGGTGAACGAACGCCAGGAGAACATCGGTGCGCGTCGACTGCACACGATCATGAGCACTTTGCTCGAAACCATGCTGTTCGAACTACCGCCCGAGGGTGACGGCCCGCCGCCGCCCACGCACGTGGTGGTCGACCGTGACTTCGTGAACCAGCGGTTGAAGGACGTCGTCGCCGACGAGGACCTGAGCCGCTACATCCTCTGACCCCCGAATCGTCGCGCCCCGTGCGCACAGGAGAGACCAGCCCATGGCCAAGAACGCCGGCAAGCTCAGCTCGAAGGATCTGGTGACGATCCTCGACTTCACGCGCGAGGACATCGAGCAGGTGTTCGGGACCACGCGCGAGCAGAAGCCCCTGGCCCGCGAACACCGCCTCGAGCACACGCACACGAACCGCACGCTGGCCTGTATCTTCCACAAGCCGAGCCTGCGGACGCGCGTCAGTTTCGAGGTGGCCATGCAGCAGCTCGGCGGCAACTCGCTCTACGTGACCAACGCCGAGATCGGTCTGGGCGAACGCGAGTCGATCGCCGACGTCGGGCGCGTGATGAGCCGCTTCGTCGACGGGATCATGATCCGCACCTTCGACCACGGCCACGTCGAGGAGCTGGCCCGCGAGTCGACCGTACCGGTGGTGAACGGCCTCACCGACCTCACGCATCCCTGCCAGATCCTCGCCGACGTGTTCACGGTGATCGAGAACTTCGGGAACATCGAGGGACGCAAGGTGGTGTACGTGGGCGACGGGAACAACATCGCCCATTCGTGGATCAACGCGGCCGCCTTGCTCGATTTCCCCCTGGTGATCTGCACGCCGCGCGACTACGCCCCCGATCCGAAGGTGGTGGACAAGGCGAAGTCCATGGGCACGCTCGATCTGACCGTGTCGCACGACCCGAAGGACGCGGTGAAGGGAGCCGATGTGGTCTACACCGACGTGTGGGCGAGCATGGGGCAGGAGGCCGAGGCCCAGGAGCGTGCCAGGGCCTTCGCGGACTACCAGCTCAACGACCAGCTCCTCGCGCACGCCGGCGACGACGCGATCGTGCTGCACTGTCTCCCGGCACACCGGGGCATGGAGATCACCGACGAGGTCATGGACGGTCCGCGCAGCCGCGTCTACGACGAGGCAGAGAACCGTCTCCACGTCCAGCGCGCGATCCTCAGCCTGCTGATGCCCTGACGTGGGCGTACGACGCGCGGTCCTGCTGGTGGCGATGGGGGTGGCGATCACCCTCGCCGCCTGCGCCGAGGTCGGTCGTCCTCCGGGTGGACCGGTCGATCGCACGCCACCGTCCCTGGTGTCGGTCGATCCGGGATCGCTGGCGACCGACGTCGACCTCGAACAGCCGCTGCGCTTCGAGTTCAGCGAGAAGATCGACCGGCGCTCGGCCGCGCGCGCCCTCACGACCGTTCCGCGGCTGGTCCTGGAGCGTCCCGACTTCGACGACCTCACCGTCGTCTTCGAGCCCACCGAGACCTGGCCGCCCGACACGGTGGTGGTGTGGACGCTCACCACCAGCCTGCGCGACGGCCACGGCGTGGCGCTCGAGGAGGAGATCCGGGGGGCCTTCACCAGCGCCGAGTCGTTCCCCCCGGGCAGGATCACCGGCGACGCGAGCCTGAAGCCCGATCCGACGCTTCCCGACACCGCCAAGGCCCCCGAGGTCGACTGGACGCAGCTGCGGGCCGAGCTGGACCTGCCGCCGCCGGAGGGCTCGCGGGTGACCACTCGATGGCGCACCGCCGACGGGGACGAAACGGGGCGCTTCACCCTCCGATGGCTCGACGTGCCGTCGGGGCCCTACCAGCTGACCGCCTACCTCGACCGCAACGGCAACGCGCGGCGTGACGAGCGCGAGCCCGTGGCCGAGGTGGACAGCTTGTTCCTGGGTCCGGCGGACAGTACATTGACCCTCGATGAGTCGGATCTCGTGCTGATCGACCGGGAAGGCCCGGTCCCCGTGCGGTTCCGGTTGGTCTCGGTGGAGGTCGACACCGTCGACGTGGTGTTCTGGGCCCGCGGGGAGGTCGCCGATCGCTCGGTGTCCTCGGCGGCCGACACCCTGGGACGGGCGGAGGTCGAAGTTCCACCGGGCCGCGTGTCGTGGGGGGCGTGGGTGGATCTGGTGGCCGACGGTCGCTTCGGTCCCGACTCTCTCGGGTCGAGCGAACCCTTCCTGGCCCCGGACACGCTCGAAGTGGCTCCGGCCACGGTGGAGTCCCTCGACGTCCGCTGGCCCGACAGCACCCTGAGCTTCGACGCGATCGACACCCTGAGGAATCCCCCGGTGCCCTTCGACCTGCAGATCGTTCCCCCCGCGCCCGAGTAGCGCAACGGCATGACCCGGCCGACGGAACTGGTGGTCGCCAAGATGCACGGCGCGGCCAACGACTTCTGCGTCGTGGCCGCGGCGCCGCCCGCATCGCCGGACGACGCGACGCTGGTCCGTGCCCTCGCCGATCGCAGGCGGGGAATCGGTGGCGACGGGGTCCTGTTCGTCCAGCCCGAGGGGACCGACGCCGTCCGCATGCATTTCTACAACCGCGACGGCGGACGGGCCGGCCTGTGCCTGAACGGCAGTCGATGCGTCGCCCTGTACTCCGTCCTGGAGGGTTGGACGGCCGATGCGCTGAGTATCCGCACCGAACACCAGGCCGTCGGGGCCACGGTCGTCGAACGGGTCGACCGTCGCGCGGTGGTCCGGCTGGACGTCGACGCGCCGCGCGCGGCGCCGGAGTGGATCGCCATCCCCGGCGGTGGACGCGGCGCGCGGGTCCACACCGGCGATCCGCACCTGGTGGTCGAGGTCGACCTCCCCACGATCGAGGGGGACTTCGAGGCGGCGGCGCGCACGCTGCGCCACTGGGAGGGACTCGGACCGGAGGGAGCGAACGTGCACTTCGTCCATCGCGGCGCCGACACGTGGACCATCCGGAGTTTCGAACGTGGGGTGGAGGCCGAGACCCTGGCCTGCGGCAGCGGGTGCATCAGCGCCGCGGCCGCGCTCGCCGAGAGTCCGGTCGATCTCCGGACGCGGGGAGGTGCGGTGCTCCGCGTGGATCCGTGCGATGACCGCTGGGCCCTGACCGGCCCCGCCGAGCGCGTGTTCGTCACGGAGTGGCGTCCGTGAAGCGGCTCGTGTGCATCCTGGCCGCCCTGACGAGCCTGATCGCCGCCGATGCCTCGGCCCAGCTGCTGTTCGGCAAGAACAAGGTGGTGTACGAGGATCGTGAGTGGCTGGTGTACGAGGAAGACCGCCTCTCGGTGTACTTCTACCCCGAAGAGGAGGAGCTCGCGCGGTTCACGCTGGGCGTCGCGCGCGAGACCTACGCCGAGTTCTCCGCGTGGTTCGACTACGAGTTCGAGGAACAGGTTCCGTTGATCCTCTACGGAACCCATCACGACCTCAAGCAGACCCACGTCATCCCGAACTTCATCAGCGAGGGAACGGCCGGCTTCACGGAGTTCGCGAAGGGACGCGTGGCGCTGCGGGCCACCGGGAATCGCGCCGAGCTCCGACACCTGATCCGGCACGAGATGGTCCACGCCTTCATGTTGGCCAAGCTGGCCCGCGTGATGACCGATCGTGGGATCTTCGACTACGAAGGGCCGCCCCTGTGGTTCGTCGAGGGTCTGGCCGAAAGCCTGGCGAACGAGGAGCCCGATGATCGCGCGCACATGATCATGCGCGACGCCGTGCTGAACGACCGACTGGTCCCGATCCCGGAGATGTGGAGGATCTGGGGCTCCTTCCAGATGTACAAACAGGGCGAGTCGATCCTCGACTTCCTCCGTGCACAGTACGGTGACCGCGCTCCGGCCCTGTTGCTGGAACAGTGGTGGCGCGGACGCCACTTCGTGGAGGTGCTCGAGAAGGAGCTCGGCCTCGGTCTCGAGGAGCTCGACCAGCAGTGGCGCACGTACGTGAAGCGCCGGTACTTCCCCGAGATGATGCGCCGGCGGCAGATCGGCGAGCAGGCCACGGTCGTCGCTCGCGACGGCACCTTCGACACCATGCCCGCGGTGGTGGACGCCTCGGGTGAGCTCGAGCTCGTGTGTCTCAGTGCCCGCGAGGGGACGATCAGCCTGTTCCACGTCCGGGCGGGCCGGAACGGACACGCGGACTTCGAGCAGTTGGTCGAGGGAGGACGCGAGGCGGACTTCGAGTCGCTGCCCCTGCTGCGCTCGCGCCTGGACACCCATGGCGGCCGGTGGGTCGCCTTCGTTGCGAAGAGCGGGGCCAGCGACGCCGTGTACGTGTACGACCTGCGGGAACGCGACGTCGTCGAACAGTTCACGGTGGACGGCGCGACCGAGGTCTCGAGCCCGGCCTTCTCCCCCGATGGCACGCGGATCGTCGTGAGTGGGCTGGACGAGGACGGGTGGAGCGATCTGTACGTCGTGGATCGGGAGACGGGAGCGCAATGGAGGGTCACCGACGACCTGTACCACGACACGCACGCCGACTGGCATCCCGACGGAGATCGCCTGGTGTTCGCGTCGGATCGGCACCGCCCGGGAGACGGTCGCCACGGTCTCTACGAGATCGAGGCCTTCGGCCGCAGTCCCGTGCAGCCGTTGGTGCTCTCCTCGGGCGAGGACACGTCACCCGTGTGGTCGCCCGATGGCACCTTCCTGGCCTTCGTGAGCGATCGCGACGGGGCCCGCAACGCCTACCGCTACGATCCGGTCGAGGCGACCGTGGTTCCCCTCACGAACGTCACCGGTGGTGTCTTCGGTCCCGACGTCGTTCCCGCCACCGGTGATTCCACACGTGCCTCGCTGGTGATGACGGTCTATCAGGAGGGTCGTTTCCGGCTGTACACCGTGGACGCCGAGCCTGTCCCCGGTTCACGTCCGACCCCCGCGGTGCAGGATCTGCCCCGGACCACGGCCACAGGGGCGGGGATTCCCGAACTCGACACCGTTCCCGTTCCGTCGGAGTACGAGATCGACCTCGGGTTGGACATCGTCCAGTCCGTGGTCGCTCTCGATCCCGACCTGCCCTACGGATCGGGTGCCAACTTCGGGTTCACCGACATGCTGGGCAACCACCGCGTGAGTGCCTACGTGGGCACCGCCACCGACGAGTTCAACCTCGAGGACCTGAATCTCGGCTTCACCTACACCGATCTCGGCCAGCGCTGGAACCGGCGCTTCGGCGTGTTCCGCGTGGCCGTGCGCCAGCGGCTCCAGTCGTTCGTGCGGGTGAACAACTCGGAGGTTCGCACCGGGGGCTTCGTGGGGTTGACCTATCCCTTCTCGAAGTTCCAGCGCCTCGAGCTGACGGCAGTGGGGCGGCACCTCGATCGGGCCGAGAACGAAGTCTTCGAACAGTCCGACAACCAGACCTGGCTGGCGAGTGGCTTCGTGAGCCTGGTCCACGACAACACCCTCTGGACCTGGAACGGACCCATCCGGGGCATGCGCGCGAACGTGACCTTCGGCGAGACCTACGATCTCTTCGATCGTGGCTTCGACCGGCGCACGCTGCAGCTCGACGTGCGGCGCTACGACGACCTCGGTCGCCGCATCGTGCTCGCCAGCCGTGCGCAGTGGAGGGGCAACTGGGGTGGGGATCAGCAGTTCTTCTACCTGGGTGGACCGGAGACGATCCGTGGCTACCGTCGCAACGACCTCGCGGGCGATCGGACCACACTCTTCAGCCAGGAGCTGCGGTTCCCGTTGATCGAGCGCATCGCACTGCGCTTCCCGATCGGGCCCTTCGAGCTGCCGCCGATCCGCGGCGTGCTGTTCAACGACATCGCACGGGTCGACGGTGACTTCAACGACACCGGCTGGATCGGAGCCTTCGGCTACAGCGCTTCGATGACGTTGTATCCGCCGATCGTGTTCCGGGTGGACTTCGTCCGCCGGCACGACTTCGAAGCGGTGTCGGGCCTCGACACGGACTTCTACCTGGGCCTGCAGTACTAGGCCGATCCCCGGGGCTACGACGGAACGCCGGATCGCAGGATCCGGCGTTCGTGGGACGGTCGCGGTCTCGCCGCGGGCCGAGGCTGGCAGAGTGGGCTCAGCCCTCGCTGCCCTCGCTGCGCGCGTTGGCCTGGCGCGTCAGCCGGCTCTTGAGCCGGGCGGCCTTGTTACGGTGGATCAGACCCTTGCCGGCCATGCGGTCGAGCAGGCTCTCCACGGCGACGAGCTCCCTGGTCTGGGCCTCGTCGAGCACCGATGCGGTGGCGAGGGTGGTGCGGAGGTCGCGCACACTGCGGCGCATGCGGGTGCGGCGGGCGGCGTTGCGCTTCCGGCGGATCTCGTTGGTCTTCACGCGCTTCTTGGCGCTCTTGTGGTGCGGCACGTTCGGTTCCTCGCTCGGGGAACTCCGCCGGCGCTCACTGGCGGCCACGTCACGGAGACGCGCGCCCGATCGCGGGCACGCGAGCCCGGAAGGTAGATCCACTCCCCGGGCTTGTCAAGCGGGCCCGCTTGGTGTTCGTTCTCGACACCGCCCGCGCCCCCGACCGCCCCGAGCCGCCCATGGACGACCGGCAGACACCTTCCGAGGATTTCCACGGCCACGTTCCCGAGCCGGTGCGCGAGAAGCTGCGCTCCCTGCCGGCTGCCCCGGGCGTCTACCTGATGAAGGACGACCGGGGCAAGGTGATCTACGTGGGGAAGGCCTCGCGCCTGGCGCACCGGGTGCGCAACTACTTCGGCCCGATCACCATGCTCGACCCCAAGACCCGCACCCTGGTCACGCGGATCGCGGATTTCGACTGGATCGTGGTGCCGAGCGAGCAGGACGCGCTGCTGCTCGAGGACCAGCTGATCAAGGAATACAAGCCGCGATACAACATTCGCCTGAAGGACGACAAGCGGTACCCCTATCTCTGCCTGACCACCGGCGAGCCGTACCCGCGGATCTTCGTGACCCGGCGGGCGGAGGACGACGGCAACGAGTACTACGGACCCTACACCAACGCGCGGGCCATGCGGCTGACGCTGAAGACCCTGACGGGGATCCTTCCCGTACGAACGTGCAACCTGGACCTTCCCGAGGAGACGGTGCCCCGTCCCTGCCTCGACTACCACATCGAGCGATGCTGTGCGCCGTGCGTCGACTACGTGACGAAGGACGAGTACTCCGACCTGGTCGAAGAGGTCCGGCTGTTCCTGCAGGGCCGGAGCGATCACCTGAAGACGGTTCTCCATGAGCGCATGGAACGGGCTTCGCTCGAGTTGCGCTTCGAGGAGGCGGCACAGATCCGCGACCGGATCGACGCCATCGACCAGGTGGCCGAGAAGCAACGCGTGGTCATGAGTCCGGCCACGCGCGTCGATGCCCTGGCCCTGGAACGGGAGGGTAGGCAGGCCTGCGGCGTGGTGCTCCGCGTCCGCGACGGCAAGATCACCCGGTCGGAGGACTACGTCTTCGGCAGCCGGCTCGACGACTCCGACGACGAGTTCTTCCAGCGTTTCGCGGCCGAGACCCTCACGCGCAGCACGGAGCTCGGAACCGAGGTCCTCCTGGATCGGGTGCTCGCCGACACCGAGCAGTGGGAAGAGCTCCTCCGGGAGCGCCATGGACATCGCGTCCGGCTTTCCGTCCCCCGACGGGGTGACCGGGCCGAGCTGGTCCGCATGGCCCGCACCAACGCCCGCCTGAAGCTGCGGGAGCGCATGGCGCGGACCGATCCGTCTCGGGTGCGGGATCGGCGCGACGAGGTGCCCGAGGTCCTCGACCTGAAGGAACGTCTGGAGCTTCCGGTGGCACCGCACACGATCGAGTGTTTCGACATGAGCCACTTCCAGGGAGGCCAACGTGTCGGGGCCCTCGTGTTCTTCTCCGCGGGCAGTCCGCTCAAGAGCCGTTACCGGCGGTTCCGGATCAAGCAGACCGAACAGATCGACGACTTCGCCATGATGCAGGAGTGCCTCGAGCGCTATTACAGCCGTCTTCAGGACGAGGACAAGCTGCCGGCCGATCTGGTCGTGGTCGACGGGGGGGCGGGTCAACTCGGCGTGGCCGTGAAGACGCTGCGGCGGTACGGCTTCGTCGAGACCGCGGTGATCGGGCTGGCCAAGCGCGAAGAGGAGATCTACCTGCCGGGGTCGGCCGACCCGGTCCGACTCCCGCGCAGTAGTGCCGCTCTGAAGCTCCTGCAGCGCATCCGCGACGAGGCCCACCGCTTCGCGATCACCTACCACCGGCGTCTGCGCGACAAGGAGACCCTGAGCAGCGTGCTCGACGAGATCCCCGGCATCGGAGCGGTCAAGCGACGCAACCTGCTCGCCCACTTCGGATCGGCCGAGGCGGTGGGTGCGGCGCCCATCGACGAGCTCGTGCGGGTGCCGGGCATCGGTCCCCGTGACGCCGAACGCATCGTCGGATTCTTCCTGACCCGAGGAGGGGTCGCGTGAGCCGCCCGGTCCCGCATGCCCTGGCGGCAGCACGCGACGGGTTCCTGACCGGATTGCAGATCGAACGCAACTCCCCTGAGAACACGATCGAGGCCTACGCTCGCGATCTCGCGCGATACGTCGACCACCTGACCCGGAGCGGTGTGGATTCGCTGGCGGCGGTGCGTCCGCGGCACGTGACCGACTTCCTCGAATCCCTGCACCAGGCGGGGCTCGCAGCGCGGAGCCGGGCCCGCACGCTGTCCGCGGTGCGCGGGCTGCACAGGTGGGCCTGCGAGGCCGGGCTCTGCGGCGACGATCCCTCGCGCGAGGTGTCCGGGCCTCGTCTGCCGCGGGGTCTGCCCCGCGCGTTGCGCCCCGTCGAGATCGATCGGTTGCTCGGTGCGATCGACGCCGCCCACCCCCTCGCCCCGCGGGACCGGGCCCTCCTGGAACTCATGTACTCCTGCGGCCTGCGCGCGAGCGAGGTGTGCGCGTTGGGGGTGGAGTCCCTCGACGCCGGTGAGGCCCTGCTGCGCGTCGTGGGCAAGGGCGACAAGGAGCGCCAGGTTCCGGTGGGTCTGCCGGCGCTCTCGGCCGTGGTGGACTATCGTGACGGCCTGCGGCCGCGGCTGGTGGCCGGGCGGGTCGAGGGGGCGTTGTTCGTGAACGCCCGGGGTGGACGGCTCTCGCGCATGGGTCTGTGGAAGATCCTGCGTCGGTGGGCCACGCCCGCCGGTCTGGCCGACCGCGTCACACCGCACGTCCTGCGGCACTGCTTC
>DATFKK010000043.1 GCA_035268685.1 Candidatus Krumholzibacteriia bacterium
CGCCTCGAGCCGATCGACCACCGCAGAGTGCAGCGCGCGCTCCGCTTCGTCGGTGAAGGCGCCGGGGTCGAAGGCGGCACCGGCCGCGGTCCCCCCGGTACTCCGCCAGCGCTCCCATCGGATCGCGGCCGTCTCCCGCAGCGCGGCCGCGCGGGCCGGCCCCTCGAGCGCTTCCTCGGCGAGTCGGTCTTCCTTCACCAGGATGTTCCGGCACCGCTTCGCTCCGTCGAGCAGACGTCCGAAGGCCTCCGACTCCCTGAGGCCCGCGAGGGCACGCGCCGCGCGGACGTTCTCGACCGGGTCGAGGTCGGAGACCGAGAGCACTCCACGCACGATCTCGGCCGGCAGGTCCGACAGCACGGTCTCGAGGCGTCCCCAGAAGAGGTCGACGACGATCCGCGCGGCTTCGTCTCGGCCCACCTCGCGCTCGGGATGGGCCGACAGAGCGCGGTCGCTCCACTCCTCCACCCGCAGGTTCCAGCCCCGGTCCTGAAGGATCCGGATCACGGCGAGAGCCTGCCGCCGCAGGGCGTAGGGATCCTGTCCACCCGTCGGCGCGAAGCCGGCGAGGACGCAGCCAGCGATGCTGTCGAGGCGGTCGGCCACGGCGATCAGGGTCCCGATCGGTCCCTCGGGCAGGCGATCGGTCGCCGAGCGCGGGAACAGGTGCTCGCGGATGGCGTCGGCGACCTCGACGGGCTCGTCGGCCTCGAGCGCGTAGTACCGCCCGATCGTCCCCTGCAGCCGGGTGAACTCCTTGCCGTCGCGGATCATCTCGGTGGCGAGGTCGGTCTTGCACAGACGGGCGCCACGACGCAGCAGTTCGGCGTCGACGTCCACGCCGATCTCGGCGGCCAGGTCCACCGCCAGGCGGGACACACGCTCGCACTTGTCGCGGATGCTCCCGAAACCCTCCAGCCAGACGACGCGTCCCAGGCGATCGACCTTGTCGTCGCTGCTCAGGGCCCGGTCCTCGTTCCAGTAGAACAGGGCGTCGTCGAGCCGCGCGCGCAGCACGCGCTCGTTGCCCTCGGCCACGTTGTCGAGTCCGCGATCGCCGCCGTCGCGGAAGGTGATGAAGTTCGGCAGCAGGGATCCGTCCTCGCGCTCCACGCTGAAGTAGCGCTGGTGGCTGCGCATGGCGGTCACGATCACCTCGGGCGGCAACTGCTCGACGCGCTCGGTCTGGATCGAGCCCAGGACGGCTGTGGGGTGCTCGACGAGATGCGTGACCTCGTCGAGCAGGTCCTCGGCCTCGTGCAGGCGTCCCCCGGCTTCGGCGGCCACGCGCCGGGCCTCGGTGTCGATCGTCGACCGACGCACCCGCGGATCCACGATCACACCGGCGGTCTCGAGCGCTCGCTCGTACACACCGGGCTCGTCGAGCTCCACCGGATCGGGGGCGAGGGTCCGATGTCCGCGACTCACGCGATCGGCCTCCAGGTGGGCCAGCCGCAACGGTACGACCTCGCTCCCCAACAGACACACCAACCAACGGATCGGCCGTGCGTAGCGCAGTTCGTCGCCCGGGATCCAGCGCATGGTCTTGGGGAAGCCGAGCTGCACGAGCTCGCGCAGGTCCAGCTGTTCGAGCAGGAGATCGCGGGTGCGCGCTCCCCCGGTGGTGACCTCTGCCGCGATCCGCTCGCCCTTGTCGGTGTCGACGCGTTGCAGCTCGCTCGGATCGATCCCCGCACTGCGCGCGAAACCGATCGCGGCCTTGGTGGGGTTGCCGTCGGCGTCGAAGGCGGCTCGGACCGGAGGACCGGTTCGCGTCTCGGTGCGGCGCGGCTGCTCCAGCTCGACGCCGTGCACACGCACGGTGAGTCGCCGCGGCGTGGCGAAGGTGGCCGTGCGGTCGCGTTCGAAGTCGAGACCGTGATCGGTCAGGAAGGACTCGAGACGACGACGCAGTTCGTCCAGAGCGGGGCCGACGTATCCCGCGGGCAGCTCCTCGCTGCCGATCTCGAGCAGCAGATCAGCCCTGGCCATGTCCCGCCCCCTCCGTCGCCTCGCGCAGGAGCGGGAATCCCATCTCCTCGCGCTTCTGGTGATAGGCCCTGGCCGCCATGCGTGCGAGTCGACGCACGCGGCCGATGTATCCGGTGCGCTCGGTCACGCTGATCGCCCCGCGCGCCTCGAGCACGTTGAAGAGATGGCTGCACTTGCAGACGGCGTCGTAGCCCGGGAAGACCAGGCCGTCGCGCAGGAGCGACTCGGCCTCGCGCTCGCGTTCCTCGAACCAGCGGAAGTACAGGTCGGTGTCGGCGGCCTTGAAGTTGAACTCGCTGAACTCGCGCTCGAACTGACCGTTGACCTCGCCCCAGGTGTAGCCACCGCCCCAGTCCAGGTCCATGACGTGGTCGCAGCGCTGGAGGAACATGGCCAGCCGCAGCAGTCCGTAGGTCAGCTCGCAGCTCACGACCTCGAGCTCCAGACCCCCGGCCTGCTGGAAGTAGGTGAACTGCGTCACCTCCATGCCGTCGAGCCACACCTCCCAGCCCAGACCCGCGGCCCCGAGCGTGGGCGATTCCCAGTCGTCCTCGACGAAGCGGATGTCGTGGTCGGCCGGATCGAAACCGATCGCGCGCAGCGACTCCAGGTAGAGGTCCTGAACCCTCTCGGGGGCCGGCTTCAGCAGGACCTGGTACTGCAGGAACTGGTGCACCCGGTTGGGGTTCTCGCCGTAGCGGCCGTCCTTGGGACGCTTGCTCGGCTCCACGTACGCGACCTTCCAGGGCTCGGGACCGAGACAGCGCAGGAAGGTGTTCGGATTGAAGGTCCCCGCCCCGACCTCGGAGTTGTAGGGCTGGGTGACCACGCAGCCATGGTCCATCCAGAATCCCTGGAGGCGATGGATCATCTCCTGGTAGTTCATGGTCGCTCGCTCGCCGCCGCGCGCTCCGGGGTCATCCAGTAGAGGGATGTCGGGAGGCGGTAGTGGGACAGGTGGAAGGTCATGTGTTCGTGCAGGAGCCGACCGACGTCGCGCTTCTGCGTGGCGTCGAGTTCCGGCACCGTACCGGGTTCGTCGAAGTCCGCCGCGACCACCGCGCGCAGACCGTCCAGGGCTGCCGCCTCGATCCACCGACCGCCACTCGCCGCGCAACCGGCACAGACGATCGCGCCCTCGGCCACGCGGAACTGGGCGCGGTCGACGTCGCGGAGATCGACACCGCAGTCGGCGCACTCGTGGGGATCCAGACCGAGGCCCGCGGCCGCGAGCCACTGCACCTCGAAGGCGAAGAACAGCGCGGGCATCCGGACGTCGCCGCTCGCGTGCCACGCCTCGAGGAATCCGTTCACCAGCGTGTCGAACTCCTCGACGGTCTCACGCTCGGGGAGCAGACGGTCGGTGAGTTCCAGCGCGGCGAACAGGTGGGAGAGCTTAGAGAGCGTCCCGCCCCCCGTCAAGGCGGCCCGGCGCAGTCCCGCCTCCTTCAGGGTCCACAGCTCGCGGTCGTGGTGCGGATAGAAGACCAGATCGAGTTCGTTGCCCGGTTCGAGCAGGGGACCGAGGCGCGAACCGATCTTCCGGCTGCCCTTGGCCACCAGCTTGACGCGCCCGTATCCGGTGCTGAGCACACTGACGATCCGGCTGGTGTCACCGAGCGAGATGTTGCGCAGCACCACGCCGCGATCGCGGGTCGGCCCGGCCATGGATGCCTCTCCCCTATCCGCCCTGCAGCAGCGAGTGCGCGATCCACAGGTAGGCCATCAGACCGAGCACGTCGTTCGTCGTGGTGATGAAGGGCCCGGTGGCGAGCGTGGGGTCGACGTCGATCCGCGCGCACAACAGCGGCACCAGGCTGCCCACCATGGCCGACATGACCACGACCGTCATCAACGACACCCCGATGATCACACCCACCGTGGGATCCTGCTTCCACAGCGTCAGGACGCCCACCATCAGCCCGCCCAGGACCGCACCGAGCAGAAGACTCACTCCCAGCTCGCGTGCGAGGTGACGTCCGGCACGGATACGGTCGAACTCGTGGGTGACCAGTGCGCGGATCATGATGCTGCTCGTCTGGATCCCGGTGTTCCCACCGGTGGCCATGACCATGGGAATGAAGAAGGTGAGGATCACACGAGCGCGCAGGCTCTCCTCGAAACCGCTCATGATCAGCGCGGCGAAGAGCTGGCCCACGAGTCCGAGCATGAGCCAGGGCAGGCGCGCACGGCTGATCCGCCACACGGAGGTCTCGCCGAATTCCTCGGCGCTCGACCCCGCCAGACGGGCGACGTCCTCGGTGGCCTCCTCGGTGAGGACGTCCATGGCGTCGTCCACGGTCACGCGCCCCACCAGGCGGTGGCCGGCGTCGACGATCGGCAGCGACAACAGGTCGTGCCACAGGAAGAGGTTGGCCACCTCCTCCTGGTCGTCGCTCACGTGTGCGACCAGGGGGTCGGGCTCCATGACCTCGTGCAGGGGCTTCTCGGTCGGACTGAGCATCAACTTCAACAGCCCCACCTGCCCGACCAACCGGCCCGCCTCGTCCACCACGAAGCAGAAGTGCATGGACGCGAGTTCCTCGTCGGGAAGTTTGCGCACGAGGTGCTGCACCGTGCCGACGGACTGGTCGCGACGGGCGGCCAGGTACTCCTTGGCCATGACGCCGCCGGCGGTGTCCTCGGGATAGCGGAGCAGCTCCTGCAACTCGACTGCATCCTGGTGATCGACCTCGCGCAGGAGTTGGATCAACCGGTCCTGGTCGTCGGTGTCCATGTACCCCACGAGATCGGCCGCGTCGTCCGACGGCAGGGTGTCGAGCATGCCGACGATCTCGTCGTCCTGCAGGATCTCGAGCACCTCGACCAGGCTGCGATCGTCGATCTCGGCCAGGACCTCGGCCGCGCGTTCGGCCGGCATGGCGCGCACCAGGGCGATGCGCTCGTCGCCTTCGAGCGAGCGGAAGAGGTCGGCGACGTCGCTCGGAGTCACCTCTTCGAGGCGCTCGACCGCCTTGCGGGGGTCGTCGCGCTCGAGATCCGATCGTACGGCCTCGTACAGAACGATGAGATCGTCGGTCAACGCGGTCCCCCGTCGGAAGGGCGCCGGGTAGGAGCGGTCCCGCCGTCCGGGGCCGTGCGGATCACACGCGGCGCAGGCGCGTGAGCGCTTCGTCGATCGAGTCGCGTCCCGCCGTCGAGACCACCGAGCCGCCCGATACGATCAGCTTCAGTCCCTCTTCCACCGTCATCGGCAGCGGGACCAGGTCGGCGCGCGGCACCAGCAGGAAGTACCCACTGGTCGGGTTCGGGCTCGTCGGAAGGAACACGTGATAGTAGTCGTTCTGCAGCTCCGCGTCCTCGGCCGGCTCGAGCGTGACGAAGCCGATCGAGTAGGTGCCCCGGCGCGGGTACTCGAAGAGCACCACGCGGCGGAAGGCACGCCCCTTGTCGCTGAAGACGACGCCGGCGATCTCCTTGCTGGCCCCGTAGACCCCCTTGATCCAGGGGATCCGGTTGATCAGCCGGTCGAGATTGCCGAAGAAGGTCCGGCCGAGCAGGTTGTTGGCGAAGAAGCCCACCAGCACGACCACGATGATCGAGGCCACGACCCCGATCCCGGTGATTCCCTCCTCCGGCAGATTGCGCGCGATGGCCGGGATCTGCAAGAGCAGGGGACGGGCGAAATCGTCGATGGAGCGGAACAACCAGTAGAAGACCCACCCCGTCACCCCGAGGGGAGCCAGGACGAGCAGTCCGGTGAGGAAGGCCCGCCGGAAGGTCGGCATCTCGAACTTCATTCCCGCGTCTCCGCCGTCGTCATCGTATCGCCGTTGGCCGGCGACAGGGGTCGGGGCGACCGCAGCGTGACCTGGCGGATCCGCTGGCGCTCGACCCGATCGATGGTGAAGCGCAGCTCGCCGTGCTCGACCATGTCACCCCGCACCGGGACCCTGCCGCACAACTGGTACAACAGACCTCCGAGCGTGTCGCTCTCGTCGGCCGGCAGATCGAGTCCGAGCAGTGCGTTCAGGTCGTCGATGTCCACACGCGGATCGATCACGACCACGCGCGGGTCGACCATGCGCACCAGCTCCCCCTCCTGGTCGAACTCGTCGCGGATCTCACCCACGATCTCCTCGAGGATGTCCTCGAGCGTGACGATGCCGGCCGTCCCACCGTACTCGTCCACCACCACCGCGAGGTGGATCCTCCCTTCACGGAACTCGACCAGGGCCTCGTCGATCGGCTTGCTCTCGGGAAGGAAGTGCACAGGACGCAGGAGTTCGCGCAGCGTGGCCTGTTCTCCGCGGACCGATGCCGCCAGGAGGTCCTTGGTGTGCAGAACGCCCAGGATGCGGTCGGGGTTCTCCTCGTAGACGGGCAGCCGCGTGAAGCTGGCACCGGCCGCGAAGCGCAGTGCCTCCTCGAAGCTGGTCCGGACGTCGAGCGAGACCATGTCGATCCGGGGGACCATGATCTCGCGGATCTCGGTCTCGGACAGTTCGAAGACCGAGCGCGCCCATGCCACCTCGTCGCGTTCCATGTGGGCCGACGCCTCTTCGTCGGCCAGGAGACCCCGGATCTCCGAGCCGCTCAGGGGCGGCGAGAAGTCCAGGGTCCAGATCGCCGGCACCACGCGATCCATGACCGACTCGAGCGCGAGCGTGAGCGGTCGCAGGACCAGGTACAGCGGCCAGACGAAGGCTCGCACACCGATCAGGTAACCGAGCGGCCGGGCCAGGGCCAGGGCCTTGAGGGCCACCGATCCCAGGAAGAGCAGGGTGAAATAGGCGAACCAAGCCAGGATCCAGGTCCACGTCGCCGGCGTGGTGTCGGGGGCCCGGACCAGGGCCGGGACCTCGGCGGCGGCGAAGGACGCAGCGGCGAGGTAGGCCACGGTGAGCGACAGCAGCACCGACCGTGCGCGGTCCAGTAGACCTTCCGCGGGCAGAGGTGCCTCGTCGCCTCCGATCAGCCCGCTGCGTTTCATGCGCTGGACCGTGGTGAGCGCGGTGATCGCACCGGCGATCACCAACGCGATCAGCAGGGCGCCCGCGAGGCGCAGGGAGATCCCCAGGAGCAGGGAACTCGAAGGGTCGCCTTCGTTCACGACCGCGCACCTCCCGTCTCCTCCGACGGCCGGTTCCCGGCGAGGGCGAAGCCGGCGGTCTCCATGAGTTCGCGTTCCGCGGCTCGCATGCTCGCACCTCCGGCTTCGTCGTGGTGGTCGTGGCCGAGCACGTGGAGCACTCCGTGGGCGAGCATGAAGGCGATCTCGGCGTCCAGGTCACCGGTGTGTCGCGCACCACGGCCCACGACCGTCTCGACGCTCACCAGCACTTGACCGGCGAGGGGCGGCTCGCCGTCGGGAACGGGCTCCTCGAGGTAGTCCTCGATCGGGATCTCACCGCGGCGCAGCTCCTCGGCACGTTCCTCGTGCCCCTCGTCGAGATAGGAGAACGACAGGACATCGGTCGCCCGGTCGAGACCGCGGTACTCGCGATTGTGTTCGCGTAGCGTGTCGTCGTCGGTCAGTACCACCTGCAGAACGACCGACGACGAGGCGACCGACGACAGCAAGGACTCCACGCGTGCAACCCACTCAGGGGTTGGACGCCACGGGAGCTGCACCTCGTCGAGAACGAGATCGAGCTTCACGGCTCTCCTGTTCCTTCTTCTCTTCGTGTTCGCGCTGCCCCGGATAGGCCACGCGCTGGTGATGGATGCCGACGAGGATGGGGATGAACGCATTGCGCACGCCGGCCAGCTCACTCACGGTCAGCCCGCACTCGTCGAGCTCGCCCTCGGCCAGCTTCTGGTCGAAGATCTTGCGCACCATCTCGCGCACGCGGCTCGCCGTCGGCCGGCGCAGCGACCGGACCGAGGCCTCGCACCCGTCGGCCAGCATGAGGATCGCCGTCTCGCGCGTCTGCGGCTTCGGTCCCGGGTACCGGAAGTCGTCGACCTTGATCGCGCCACCGTCCTCGCGCTCGAGCGCCTTCTTGTAGAAGAACTGCATGACGCTGGTCCCGTGGTGCTCGGGAATGAAGGCCAGCACCGACGGCGGCAGACCCCACTGACGACCGAGTTCGATCCCTTCCTTCACGTGGCTGGCGATCACCAGCGCGCTCATCTGCGGCGTGAGTTCGTCGTGGAGGTTCTCCGGCCCCTGGTTCTCGGCGAAGTACCGCGGCTTGAGCATCTTCCCGATGTCGTGGAAGTTCGCCCCCACCCGCGTCAAGAGACTGTTGGCCCCGATGGCGCGTGCCCCTGCCTCGGCCAGCGTCCCCACCACCTGGCTGTGGTGGAAGGTCCCGGGCGACTCCAGGGACATGCGGCGCAACAGCGGATGATTCAGGTCGCTCAGCTCGAGCAGCGTGAGCTCGGTGGTGACACCGAACGAGGCCTCGAGCAGGGGGAGCAGGAAGAGCGTGAGCGCAGTGCAGACCGCCGCCGAGGCCACGGCCAGACCCGCGTTCTGCAGCACGGTGGTCGCCGTGGCCGCCCCACTGAACTCGACGGCCGCCACCACCACGATCGCGGTCGCGGCCACGGCTCCGAGAGCCCGGTAGAACTGGTTGCGGTTGCGCACACGCCGCAGCATTCGCACCGACACCACGCCGATCGCCGCCCAGGCCAGCATCATGGGGCCGGCGTGCTCGGGCACGATCGCCAGCATGAGCACACCCGCGGCGATCACCCGGTACGCCGTCGCCTCTCCGAAGACGATCACCGAGAGCATGGCCAGCAGGGCGACCGGCACGATCACCGGCCCACCCCACTCCGGTCTCGCGAGCGTGAGCGCACTCAACGCCAGGAACATGGCCCACAGCACGTGCAGCAGCAGGTAACGATTGGTCTGCCCGACCAGCATCGGATCGGCCTGTCGCACCAGCCGCACCGCACCGAACAGGACCAACAGCAGCAGTAGCGCACGTCCGCCGCGGATCTTCTGGTCGAGTGTACGGTCCTGGCGGCGTTGCTCGTCGAAGCGCTCCTGCTCCATGGCCTCGATCACGTCGAGATGCTCGCGCTCGATCCGCATGCCCCGGTCGACGATGCGCTCGTTGCGCGCGAAGGTCCGCTCGACGGGCACGGCGTCCTGCGCCGCGATCCGCATCCGTTGCGTGCGTGCTTCGTCGAAGTCGAGGTTCGGCAGGAGGAAGTAGGTCCCCAGATCGACGGCGGCCTCGAGTTCGGAGCGGTCGGGGAGTTCGTCCCGCAGGGCCTCGAGCAGTTCGTCCTCGAAACGGTAACCCAGGAAGAGTCTCCGGGCGGGAACGAGGACTTCTTCCTCGGAGCCCGGCTCGGCGATGCGGACGAACTCGTAGGTCCCCCGCGGGAAGACGTCGACCACCCCCGCGTCGAGCTGGGAGGCCAGCACGGTGTCGAGGGCCGCGCGCACGCGGTCCAGACGCTCGGCGTCGAGGACGACCCGCAAGGTGGTCGCCCGCAGCCCGGGGTGCAGCTGCTGGAGTTCGGCCACCCGCTCGCCCCTGGGGACCGAGTCGACCGCGGCCAGCGAGGCCGCTCGATCGAAGAAGTTCCGCAGACTCAGTTCGGTCCGGCGACGCGCGTCGGGGTCCCGGCGGTACACCGGCTCGACCTTCTGTTCGGCCTCGCGCCGCAGGCGCTCCAGCTCCGCCGCCGATCTCGGCGCGCTGAACTCGAAGGGAGCCCGGATGTCCTGCTCGGCGATCTCGCCCACGTCGATCCGTACCCGTTCCACCACGTGGTGTGGGGGGAACAGGGCCTGGTGCAGGAGCACCATGCCCAGCGCCGGTAGCACCAGCACGAGGCGCCGACGCCAGAGCGCGGCCCGGGTCTTCGGCCGTCGGGCCGGATCGAGGGTCACCGTCGGGTCACGGCGTGGAGCTCGGAATCGCGCGAAGCGCATCAGTCCTCCGCGGAGCCGGCACGCTCGTCCTCGACGGCCGCCTCCGGGATCTCGCCCGCGTCGAGGTCGCCGACCGGAGCGTCGAAGGCCTCCACGATGGCTCGTACCAGACGATGACGCACGACGTCCCGATCGGCCAGGTGCACGAACGCGATACCACCGACCCCCCGCAGGATCGACTGCACGCGGATCAGGCCGCTGGCCGAGGTCTCGGGCAGGTCGATCTGGGTCACGTCGCCGGTCACGACCGCCTGCGTACCCTCGCCGATGCGCGTCAGGAACATCTTCATCTGCGTGAGCGTCGTGTTCTGTCCCTCGTCGAGGATGACGAAGGAGCGGTTCAGGGTGCGCCCGCGCATGTAGGCCAGCGGAGCCACCTCGATCGTGCCGTTCGCCACCAGCCGGGCCACCCGCGACGAGCCCAGACAGTCGGTGAGCGCGTCGTAGAGCGGCCTCAGGTACGGGTCGATCTTCTCCTGCAGATCCCCGGGCAGGAAGCCCAGCTGCTCGCCCGCCTCCACCGCGGGCCGCACGAGGACGATGCGGTCGACCTCGTGGCGCAGCAGGGCCCGTACGGCCGACGCAACGGCCAGGTAGGTCTTGCCGGTCCCCGCGGGCCCGATCGAGAAGACGACGTCGTGGTCCTGGATCGCCTGCAGGTACCGAGCCTGCCCGGGCGTCCGGGCGTGCACCTGTTCGCGCGCTCCACCCGTCAGCTCGACCCGGGTGCGGTCGTCGTCCTCGGGGGCCACCGCTTCGTCGGCCACGAATCGCTCGATGGCCGCCGGGTCCAACGGCCGGCCCTGGCGCGCCCACGCCACCATCCGGCGCAGAGCGTTGCCGATCCGCTCCACGTCGGCCTCGTCGCCGCGGAGCACGAGCTCGTCGCCGCGGAGCACCAGCTGCCCGGGGAATGCGTCCTCGAGCCGACGCAGATGGCTGTCCTGGGGACCCAGGAACGAGAGGAGGTCGATCCCCGCGAGGGAGATACTGGTCTGGTGTTCACTCATCGAAGGTCGGAGTCAGCCTCCCGGGCGGCCCGCTCGGAGCCTGCGGGATCGTCAACGATCCCAAGGGGTTGCGCGACCTGGAGCCCCCGCGAATGTATCCCTGCCACCGCGGGGCGGCAAGCGTCCCGCCGAGAGTGCTCCCCACGGACGGAGAACGCAAGACCCCCGCCGGGGTTCCGGCGGGGGCTCGCGTGGGTCCGGTGTCGATCGCCACCGCTCAGTCGCGAGGGATCGAGAGCTCCCAGTCGGGCCAGATCATGTCGGGGTCGTCGATCTGGTCGCGGTTGGCCTCGTAGATCCGCGGCCACTCCAGACCGTTCCCGTAGACTTCCCAGTAACTGGCGATGCGGCTCAGGTACTCGTCCTGCGCGACGGTCCAGTTGCTCGGCCAGTCACGGGGGACGACCAGCTCCCAACCCGGGTAGATCAGGTTCGGGTCGTCGATCTTGTCCTTGTTGGCGCGATAGATCCGCGGCCACTTGGTCGGATCGGCGTAGATCCGCTCGTACTCCGAGATCATCTGCAGGAACTCGCCGTCCGACACGACGTGGGTCTGCGGCAGACCCTCGAAGTAGTCGACCTCCTCCTGCACCGCGTCGACCTCGCTCTTCTCGCGGTCGTAGCGGCTCTGCAGCGAGCGGATCTCGTCCTGCAGTCCGGCGAGGTCGCTCTGCACGCTGTTGGCCTGACCCTCGGTGGAGTTGGCCTCGCTCTGCAGGCGCTCGAGCTCGGCATCGAGCTCGGCACAGTACTCTTCGTACTGTTCCTCGGACAGGTTCTTGAATTCTTCGGCCGTGTAGTACTCGCCATCGCTGACGTCCACGTCACGGGCGACCTTCGGCGAGCACCCCGCCGCGAAGAGGATCGTCACGGCGGCCAGCGCGAATCCGCAGCGCGCGATGAAGTTCGTCATGATCGCAACCTTTCCGGGGCCTATCGCCCGCTGCCCTTCTTGAGGATCTCGAGACGGGCTTCGAGGTCGGCCGCGTCGGGCAGGGAATCGATGCGATTCTCCAGCTGCGTCTTCTGCTGACGCGCGTCGGCGAGCTCGGTCCGGGCAGACTCGAGGTTCTGCTCGGCGCTCTGCAGCTCGGTCCGCGCGCTCTCGATCTGCGACGGATCGGTGTTGCACGGCTCGTTGTTCCGAGCGCAGCCGGTCGTGGTCACGATGGCCACGGTGCTGACGATCAGGGCCATGCTTCGCAGTGCCTTGGACTTCAAGGTGCGAAAGCCTCCTTCTGTGCCCACGCACGCCGTAGCGAACGCCAGGGGCAGGAACAAATTTCCGTGCGCCGGAACCAGCCTGCGCACGGCGGGCAATGTACACCCGACCGACGGCGAGTCAAGCACTGATTGGGCCAGATCGGGCACCTGGGCGGTACCACGAACGGGACTTCGGGCGTTTCCCGACCATCACTCCTCGGAGTCGTCGGCCGGAGCGAGCCGCAGGTGCAGCTCCTCGAGCTGGGCTTCGGACACCGTGGACGGCGCACCGTCGAGCGGATTCGTCGCGGTGGTGGTCTTGGGGAAGGCGATCACGTCGCGGATGCTCTCGCCCCCGACGAGGACCGTCACGAAACGGTCCAACCCCAGAGCGATCCCGGCGTGGGGCGGCGCCCCGTACTCGAGCGCCCGCAGGAACCATCCGAACTTCGACTCGGCCTCGGTCTCGCCGACACCGCAGATACGCAGCACCCGCTCCTGGACGTCGCGCCGGTGGATCCTGACACTGCCGCTGCCCAGCTCCACGCCGTTGCAGACGAGGTCGTAGAGGGTCGCGTAGACCTTCCCCGGATCGGACTCCATGTCGTCGAGGTGCTCGGCGTCGGGCATGGTGAACATGTGATGCATGGCGGTCCAGCCGCCCTCGTCGGTCTGTTCGAAGAGCGGGAAGCGGTGCACCCAGGCGAAGCGCAACTCCTCGCCTTCGGTGTAGCCGAGACGCCGCCCGACCTCCAACCGAAGCTGCCCGAGAACGGTGTTCGCGCGCATGCGCTCGTCGGCGATCACGAGCAGCAGATCGCCCGGCCGGGCTCCGAGACGCTCGGCGAACTGCTCCAGCACCGCCGGCTCGAAGAACTTGGCGAAGCTCCCGGTGATCCCGTCGTCGCCGACCTTGAGCCAGGCCATGCCCTTGGCCCCGTAGCGCTTGGCGACTTCCTCGATCGCACCGATCTCCTTGCGGCTCGACCCGCCGAGGCCGCGGCCGAGCACGCCCTTGACCACACCGCCGGTGCCGAGCACCGACCGGAACACCCCGAACTCCCCGCGCGCGGCGAGGTCGGAGAGATCGGTCAGCTCGAGGTCGAAGCGCAGATCGGGCTTGTCGCTTCCGAAGGTGTCCATGGCGTCGTCGTAGCTCAGGCGCAGGAAGGGCGTCTCGAGGTCCACGCCGCGCGTGCGCAGGACGATGTTGCGGACCATGCCCTCGACGAGCTCGAACACGTCCTCCTCGCCGGCGAAGCTCATCTCCAGATCGATCTGGGTGTGCTCGGGCTGACGGTCGGCCCGCAGGTCCTCGTCGCGCAGACAGCGCGCGAGCTGGAAGTAGCGATCCACACCACTGATCATCAGGGTCTGCTTGTAGAGCTGCGGGCTCTGGGGGAGCGCGTAGAACATGTTCGGGTGCACCCGGCTGGGCACGACGTAGTCACGGGCTCCCTCGGGCGTGGTCCGGATCAGCAGCGGCGTCTCGACCTCGAGGAAGTCCTGCTCGTCGAGGTGCTCGCGCGCGGCCTGCACCGTTCGATGCCGCACGCGCAGGTTCTCCTGCATCCGCGGCGTGCGCAGGTGCAGGTAGCGGTGCTTGAACTTGAGTTCGTCGGTCGCGCTCTCGGCTTCGTCCAGCGTGAAGGGCAGGACCTTGCACCGGTTCAGGATCTCGATGCGCTGGATCACGACCTCGATTCCTCCGGTCGTGCGATCGGGATTCACCATCTCGGCTGGCCGCTCGCGCACCGTCCCCACGACGGCGATCACGTCCTCCATGCGCAGGGTCCGCGCGGTCTCCAGGAGCTCCCCTTCGTCCTCGACCACCGTCTGGGTGATGCCGTAGCGATCGCGCAGGTCGACGAAGACCAGACCGCCGTGGTCGCGCCGCGAATCGACCCAACCGTTCAGGACGACCTCACGTCCGCTGACCGAGGGGGTGAGTTCGCCACAGGTGTGCGTGCGTCGCAGAGAGTTCATGGGAATCCTCGTGACCGCGGCAGCGGTCGGAGCGGGAAATTCAACGGGAACGGAACCAGCGGGTGGCGACCCACGCGCCGAGTGTCCCGCCGACTACGTCGGCGATCCAGTCCGCCACCGACGGTGTGCGGTGCGGGACGAACCCCTGCCAGGTCTCGTCGACCGCGCCGAGCACGGCCACGACGGCCACGGCCACGGCGATCGCACGGACGGCGCCGGGCCCGGCCACCGCGGCCCGCTGCCGGACCACGAGGAGCCCGAGGACCGCGTACTCGCCGGCGTGCACCAGCTTGTCGGGGACCTCGATCCCGACGTCGTCGAGCCTTCGACCCGAGATCGACGACACCGCCAGGATGACGGCATACCAGACCAGAACGGGAGACCAGCGCAGGATGGTAGGAAGCGGTGCCGAGGGTGTCAACGCGACCTGCGGGACGGGGGATGGGTTCGACCGCGACTCACGGCCGCAGGTTCGGGAAGGGTTCCAGGGGAGCGAATCCCCCGATACCGACGTGGGCGAGCGACAACGCGACCGCCTTGGCCTGCCCGTGGTTCGGATTCAGGCGCAGGTGGTCCAGCGTCAGTGCCCGGGACCGCAGTTCGCGCCGGGCGGGTTCCGACAGCGACGGCCCGGCGACCAGGGCGAAGCGAGGCGACGCCTCGCCCAGAGACTCGATCCGGAGCGTCTCGCCTTCCAGCAACCCCGCGCCCAGCGCGCGATCCAGATCCGTGCGCCGGACGACGATCGCATCGACGGCGCCGTGGGCGAAGGCGGCGATCATCTCGTCGTGACAGTAGGGGGAGGTCCCCACCGTGGCCTCGTCGCCAACGGTCATTCCGCCTTCCCGGAGCCGGCGCACGCCGGCCGCGGGACCACCGAGCACGTCGCGGTCGCCCAGGCCGAGCCGCAGGGGCTCGCCCACCGTTCCGCGACGCCGCACGAGCACCAGCTCGGTGCGGACGCCGACCCGGCCGACGGGCTTCGTCCAGGCCAGGACCTCGTAACCGTCGCGCTGGATCCGTCCGGGGGGGACCAGCAGGAGATCGGCACCGTGTTCACCACCGTCGATCTCTTCGGCGGTGAGCACCTGGACCACGCCGCTGCGCCGCACCGACCGTCCCAGGAACGACACCAGAGGCCGGAAGGATCGGTCGAGGACCGGCGGGTCCTCGCCGCCGATCACACCGAGATGCAGGATCCCCGGCAGTTGTGGCTCGTGCAGTGGGAACAGGGCCCACACCGTGGTCACGAGGACCACGAGCAGAAGGATCGACCCCGGCAGCAGCGAACGGACACGACCGCTCAACGCCGACCATCCTCGTCGGAACCGGCCGCATCGACCGCCGAGGTGTCGGAGACGTCGGCCACCACCTGGATGGACCGCGGTTCCACCACCGTGCGCGTCACCCCGTCGATCGCCACCACCTCGACCTCGACCTCGTCGACCCCCCGCATGCCGGGCTCGATCGGCACCCGCACCGAGATGTCCTCCGGGCCCAGGTTCTTCACGACGCTCTCGGCCCCGAACACACGCACCCGCACCTCGGTCGGATCCAGCCGGAAGCGCTCTTCGGTCTCGGCCCCGTCGGTGAACACGGTCACGAGCACGCGGTCGAAGGCGCGCGGCACCACCCGTTCGATCGCCGCGGTCACGTCGACCTCCACCGGACGGAGGTCGACGTCGGGATCCGGCGGGATCAGGGCCACGCGCTCGCGGAAACTCGAGCGACGACGGTCGAGCCGCACCGGCACGGTGTCGATGGCCTCGATGCCGGCGACGACGTCCTCGGGTCCGGAGACGTTCACGATCTCGGGTGTGAGTTCGGGACGCCCCACGGCGGCGTATCCCTCGGGGATCGACCCCTCGGTCCGGAGCCGCACGGGAACGGCGCGCTCGGCGCGACGCTGCACCTGCACGTCGACCCATTGCGGTGAAAGGACCTTCAGCGGCGTGGCGTTCACCTTGGCGTCGGAGCGCGAGAGGGTGATCCGGTGCCGACCGGGACCGGCGCGGTCGAGGTCGAGTTCGAGGTGTCCGAAGTCGCGCCCGAAGACGTCGGCCATGAGCAACTGCAGCCGGCTGCTGCGGACGCTCAGGTCCGCTGTCGAGGGAATCCGACTCTCGGCCACGGCCAGGGTGTCGGCCAGGCCCACGATCTCGAGATCGACCGCCACGCTGCGCTCGACGTCGGCGTCACTCGCCACCTTCGTCCACGACAGCAGCGCGACGAGCAGGCAGAGGATCTTCGCACCGGTGTTCCGGAACATGCGTCCCCTCGGATCCGCGCGCCAGGGCGAGCGGCCGGTCCGGGTTCAGGGAATCAACAGACGCTGACCGACGCGCAGGCTGGCGTCGGGCAGCGCATTGGCCCACTGCAGGCGCTCGGCGGACCATCCACCCTGCGCCGCCAGCCTCCACAGCGTATCTCCTCGTTCGACGGTGTGCACGCGCAGGACGGGCAGCGGTTCGATCGAAGTCCGCGCACCGGTGCTCTCGAAGTACTCGAGCACCGCGCGCGCCAGGGAACGCCCCAGCCGGCGCTGTCCGCCCGGCTCGGCGAGGAGACGCGCTTCGCCGGTGTGGCTCAGGAACCCGGCCTCGACCAGGATCGACGGCATGGACAGCGTCCGGAGCACCGCGAAGTTCGCCTGTTTCACACTCCGACCGGCGACCACGCCGTCGGCCCGGAAGCGCTCGAGCGTCAGCTCGGCGAACACCGCACTCCGCTGCAGGGCGTGGGTGCCCCTAAGGTCGAGCAGGATCCCGAGCACGTCGTCGCCCGCCTCGCCCGCGCCCCGCGATCCGACCAGCATGGCCGCGTTCTCACGATCCTCGCTCGCGGCCGCGGTCTCGTCGCTCGCCCCGTCCAGGCTCAGGTAATAGACCTCCGCACCGCGCGCGCGCGGATCGGACGCGGAGTTCACGTGGATGCTGACGAAGAGATCGGCCCGGACCTCACGGGCGATGTGGACGCGCCCGCGCAACGGCACGAAGCGGTCGTCGTCGCGCGTGAGCACGACGCGGACGTCGGGATGGCCCTCGAGGTGGGCGGCCACCGAGCGCGCGATGCCGAGCACGACGTCCTTCTCACGCGCGATCCCACAGCCCAGCGTACCGGGGTCGCGTCCACCGTGTCCGGCGTCGACCACCACGACGAAGGGGTCGGACACCGGAGCGGTCTCGACGTCGGCCAGGACGTCGCGACGCGGTGAGGCACGTTCCCCGCTCGCGCACACGGCGTCGACGGGGCCGAGCCCGGCGATCAGGGCGACGATGATGGGGAACAGCCGCGGCCAGCTGACCATGGACGGTCCTCGTTGCTCGGGCGGCGCGGGGTCGGTCGCACCCTAGGCAGCGGAGGCCGGGGTGTCAATCGTACCGGTCAGTCGCGAATGATGTAGAGCCAGGGATTCTCGGACCGACCGTTCGAGACGACCTCGTAGTGCAGGTGCGGCCCGGTACTGCGACCGGTGTTGCCCACCCGCGCCACGATCTGGCCGCGCTCCACCCGATCGCCCTTCTCGACGAGGATGGCATCGAGGTGGCCGTAGCGGGTGATGATCCCGTTGGCGTGCTCGACCTCGAGCAACAACCCCAACGAGCCCTTGCGCGAGGCGCGCTTGACCCGGCCGTTGGCCGGCGCGAGCACGGGCGTGCCCACCGACGCGGCGAAGTCGAGGCCCCGGTGGAAGGTCATCGCACCGGTGAAGGGATCCGGGCGACGGCCGTAGCGACTCGACACGTAGCCGCTCTGGATCGGCCGGATGCTCGGCGTGCCGTCACGCAGGTCCTGGTCCGCCCGCAAGGCCTCGAGGACCTGCTCGTAGCTCACGCGCTCGAGTTCGGCCTGCCGGAGCAGGCGGTCGAGCTGGACGCGGAGTTCGCGGATCCGCTCGCGACTGACGTCGTCCATGAGCCCGACACTCGGCTCGGCGTAGGGCTCCTGCCCCCCGCGTCCGAATCGGGAACCGAACTCGTCGTCGATCGGACCCAGGCCGGCGATCAGGCTCGCCCGCTCCTGCAGGATCCGGTTCTCGGCCATGCGCCGCTCGTAGTCGCTCACGGCGTCCTCGAGTTCGCCGATCCGTTCGCGCAGCGTCACGACCTCGAGATCACGCTGTTCGACCGACCGCACCACCGCACCCTGTCGGACGTAGCTGGCGGTCACGAGTGCGACCCCCACCAGGAACAGGCCGACCAGTCCCGCGAAGGCGTACACGAGGCGCTTCTGCACGTTGACCGTGCGTACGCCCCCCTCGCCGTGCGGAACGTAGAGGAATGTCCAGTGGGACTGCTTCATTCGGGTCCGGATCTCGAGGTGATGGCTTCCGGGCAACGGCCGAGAAGGCTACGAACGGGCCCTCGATGTGTCAAGAAGACCCGCGATCCGGGTTGCAAGACACGTTCCAGCCGCGCCGGGAAGGAAGAGGAGCCGGTCCCCGCGGCGGGGAACCGGCTCCGGATCGCGCGAAGTCCTTGGGGGGACTCAGCTTTCCCGATAGTGGTCCATGAGCGCGTCCGCGTGTTCCTGCTCCCGGAGACGCCCCAGTGCCCGTTCCTTGAGCTGCCGGATCCGCTCGCGGGTGAGACCGAACCGACCGCCGATCTCCTCCAGCGTGAGCGAATGCGGCTGCCCCAGCCCGTAGTAGAGACGCAGGATCTCGGCCTCGCGTTCGGGCAGCGTGGCCAGCGACCGTTCCAACGCCTCGGTGCGGGTGCGATCCATGACCCCGGCGTCGGCCCGCGCCGACTCGGTGTGGTCGGCCAGGGAATCCCCCAGCGTACGGCCGTCCTCCTCGGAGAGCACCTCGTCGAGGTACATCTCGGGCTGACCGATGCGCAGGGCTTCACGCACCTCCTCGACCTTCAGTTCGGCGACCGCGGCCACCTCTTCGGCGGTCGGGACCCGGCCGTTCTCCTGTTGCAGACGAGCGAAGGTCCGCTGCACCCGGTGCAGGACCACGGTGCGGTTCTGCGGCAGCCGTACGGTGCGCGACTGGTCGGCGATCGCCTGCAGGATCGCCTGGCGCACCCACCACACGGCGTAGCTGATGAACTTGAAGCCGCGGCGCTCGTCGAAACGACGCCCGGCCTTCATCAGTCCGATGTTGCCCTCGTTGATCAGGTCCTCGAGCGAGAGACCCTGACCGAGGTACTGCTTGGCGATGGTGACCACGAAGCGGAGGTTCCCGCGGACGAGATCGTGCAGTGCCTCGTCGTCACCCTCACGGATCCGGCAAGCCAGTTCGCACTCTTCCTGCCGCGTCAGCAGGGGGTAGCGACCGATCTCCCGGAGATAACACTCGAGGCTGCGTTCGAAGCCGCCTCGGGACGATTGATTGATCCGGCGAATCATGGCAAGGCTTCCAGGCCTGGGGAAGAGTCACGGCGACCGGCTCGCCGTCGTCGTGATGGAAGTCCTCCTTTCATACGTGCAGTCGGGTGATCGTGTGCCGGCGGCGCCGCGGGGTATGGCGAGTACCCCGAGACGCGACCGCCGGTCTCCACGGCTAGGGGTTCGTTCCGTCCTCCTGCAGCGGGTCCACGGTCGCATAGCCCGTGACGTCCCCACCGCGGCGGTATCCGATGGCGATCTTGCGCGTGCGATCGACATACCGCCGCTGCGCGTCGCGGAAGTCGTCGATGGAATCGACCGGGCGGTCGACCACCTCGAAGATCACGTCGCCCGGCTGGAGTCGCGCCATCTCGGCCGGACTGCCCTCTTCGACGTCGAGGATCAACACGCCCTTGGTGTCGCGGATGTCGTACATGTCGATCAGTTCGCCCACGCGGGGATCTTCGGTGTCGTCCAGCGAGGTGACGGTGATGCCCAGCCAGGTCTCGTCGTCGATCCCGCGGATGTCGCCCTCCGGCATCACGGCCATCGTGGTCTGGGCCAGGTCGAGTTCGTCGAGCACCACCTCGACCGTCAGGTCACTGCCGTCGCGATGGACCCTCAACTCGGCGCGCTCGCCGACGGGCGAGTCGGCCACCTTCCACTGCAGATCGGTGCCGTTGCGCACGCGGTCACCGTTGAACTCGTAGACCACGTCCCCGATCTCGACGCCGCCGCGCTCGGCCGGGCTGTCGTCCATCACCTCGCGGATGATCACGCCGTAGTCGATGTCCAGGTCGCGGCCCTCGGCCAGATCCCGCGTCATGTCGTCCATGCGCACGCCGAGGTAACCGCGCACGACGCGCCCCGTCGTCCGCAGCTGCTCGGTGATGCTCACGGCCAGGTTGCTCGGAATCGTGAACCCGATGTTCTGCCCGCTGGCATTGATGGCGGTGTTCACGCCGATGACGCGCCCGTGGATGTCGACGAGGGGCCCTCCGCTGTTGCCGAAGTTGATCGCGGCGTCGGTCTGCAGGAAGTCCTGGTAGCGCGGTGTCCCGCCCTGGATCTGGAGGTCGCTGCGGCCCTTCGCACTGATCACCCCGACGGTCAGGCTGCCCGCGAGCTCGCCCAGGGGATTGCCGATGGCGATCGCGTAGTCACCGACGCGGACGCCTTCGCTGTCGGTGAAGACGAGGTAGTCGAGGCGCTCGCCCTGGGTGTCGATCTTCAGCAGAGCGAGGTCCGTGCTCGGATCCTGCCCGACGATCTCGGCGGGATGGCTGGCGTCGTCGCCGGGGAACTGGACCTCGATCTCGGTCGCGTCGGCGATCACGTGGTTGTTCGTGAGGATGTATCCGTCGGCGCTGATCACGAAGCCACTGCCGGCACCCGGCATCTGCATGTCGCGGCGCATGCCGCGCTCGCGCGGGAAGAAGCGGAACAGGTCCTCGCCCTCGACGGGCGGGTGCTCGAAACTCTTCGAAGCGGTGATCGAGACCACGGCGGGCATCACCCGCTGGGCCACCCGGGCGAAGGGACTGCTCATCCCCGGATTCAGATCCTGGTCGTCGGAGAACTCCTGACCAGAGGCCGGCCCGCCGAGTCCGACCATGGCGACGAGGGCGATGCCGAAGAGCACGCGACCGGTCGCGGACCACGCGGGGGCGCAGCGCAGAATCGAGAGATGTGGACGAGCCATCGTCATAGCGTACTCCTCAGGGATCCGATCCCATCCGGGGTGACCCGTGAGTGGAGCGCCACGCCAACGGCAGCTCGACGATCCGACGTCCAGCGAGCGAACCGCTCCGCGGCGAGACGGATGAGGGCCCTTCGACCCTCCGGAGCGCACACTCCGAGCCTGTGGGGCAGGCTGCGGTCCGCTCCGCGAGTGTATCCGTGACCTCGACTCACGTCAACGAATCGGCGCCGAGGGCCTCCGAGGGCGCCCGCGCGCCGGGAAGCGGCCGACTTGCCGCTCCCGGGGGTGTGCACTAAGGTCGTTTCGCCCCGTCCTCGTGCCCTGGATGCGTGTCTACGCCACCGGCCCGACCCGGTTCCCGCGGTGAATCCATGAGCCAGAGCGTCTATTTCGTCAGCGACGCCCATTTCGGCGCCGGAACCGCCGCGAGCCAGGCCGAACGGGTCCGGCGCTTCACGAGGTGGCTCGAGGTCCTCGCCGACGCCGAGCACCTCTACCTGGTCGGCGACGTCTTCGACTTCTGGTTCGACTACCCGAACTACATGCCCAAGGCCCACATGGAGGTCCTCTACGGCCTGCGCCGGCTGCAGGACCACGGCGTGGCCATGACCTTCGTCGGCGGCAACCACGACGCCTGGTGCGAGTCCTTCTTCGAGGACACCCTCGGGGTGCCCACGCTGCCCTCCGGTGCGGTGGTCGAGCACCAGGGGCAGCGACTGATGCTGCACCACGGCGACGGGCTCCTGGCCTCGGAACGCTCGTACGCGGTGTTCAAGGCGATCACGCGCCACCCGGTGCCCGTGTTCCTGGCGAGGCTGATCCATCCCGAGGCCCTGTACGCCTTCGCCATGTGGCTGTCGCGCCGTTCCCGCGCCCGGGAACGCGACGACGCATCGCGGATCGTGGGGATGATCGACCACTACGGGCACAGCCACGATCACTCCGACGTCGACCACGTCGTGATCGGTCACGTGCACACGCCCGTGCGGCGGGATTTCGACGGTTGGAGCCTGACCTGTCTGGGCGACTGGATCGGCCACTTCACGGCCGGACGCCTGCACGAGGGCCGGCTCGGCCTCGTGCGCGTCGACGCCGAGGGCGCCATGCACCCGATCGAGGCCCCCCCGACCGCCGTGGGCGGCTGAGGCGCGGCTGCATCAGGGCAGATAGGCCAGGCGCAGTGAGATCCGGTGCGTGGTGTCGAAGGCGTCGACACTGTTGTCCATGAACGCGTAGTCGAGCACCAGCGGCCCACGGCGGAAGCCCGCGCCGAAGGTCGCGCCCCAGACGTCGTAGTTGAAACGGTGGCCGGCGCGCACGGCGAAGCTCTCGTGGATCCGGACCTCGGCGCCGGCGTGCAGACGGCTGTTGCCGTCGTTCGGTGCGACGACCTCGGCCGCGAACTGGAAGCGCTCGAGCCACGCCTGCCCCGGGACCACCGGTCGGTAGCTCGCTCCACCCCGGATGGTGCGCGGGAGCGCGGTGTCCTCCTCGTTCAGCGTCACCGCCGGCCCGAGGTTCTGGACGGAAGCCGCGAGACGCAGACCCTCGATGGTCGCCTCGTGCGCGATCCCGAGATCGAACGCGTAGCTCGAACCGTTGAAGGCGTCGATGTTCTCGTGCACGAACTTCACGGTGGCGCCGAGCGTGAAGGCCGGGAAGGATCGGGCGAAGCTCAGGCCGGCCGCCGCCCCGTAGGGCCGGAAGGTGCCCGCGGCCGCGCCGCTGCCCTCGATCTCGGTACGGTCGAGCTCGTCGCTGTAGAAGCCGTTCAGGCTCAGACCGAAGGTCCCGATCCGGGTGGCATGGCTCAGGGCCAGACTCTCGCGCCGGAACAGGCCGAGGTACTCCGCGTGCTGCACCGCCATCTCGGTGCCCTCGACGTCGGCGAGGTTCGCGGGATTCCAGTGGACGGCGGTGACGTCGACGGCCGACGCGACACCGGTCTCGCCCATGGCGCCGGCCCTCGCCCCGACACCGAAGCGCAGCCAGAGCAGTCCGGCGTCCCCGGGTTCACCGGCCGTCGCCGCGACGGGGGCGAACAGGGTCGACAGCGTGAGCGCGAGCGCGAGCACGGCCCCGCGGCGGGCGGAGAGCGTGGGATGCATGGAGGATCTCCCGGTGTGCGCCGCGACCGGCGCCGTTTCGGAGGGGGGTCGACAGGGGCCGCCCCGTGAGTATACGCAGGCCGCGTGCCGGCCTTCAAATGCCGCGCGGAAGTTCATCGGACCACCGTCAGCACGGCGCGTTCCTCGCCGTGCTCGGTCTCGACCGCACACAGGTACATGCCCGCGGCCACGTCCCCGAGTTCGATCTCCTCCTCGAAGAAGGCCCCGGCCGGCGTCGCCACCGGCCCGACGGACACGACTTCCTGTCCTTCGAGCGAGTAGACGGTCACCGTGACCGTCGCGAAGCGGTCCACCCGCATCCGGACACGGAAGCGGCCGTCGACCGTGGGATTGGGATACACGACCAGCCCGGGATCGGCACCGAAGGATCCGCTCGCGGGCTCGAGCCGGGCCCGGGTGAAGTTGTCCACGCCGTTGCCCCCTTGCGTCCAGGGCGCGTAGGCGGAGACCGGGACGTCGAGGTCGAAGACCCGGAGGTCGCCGGTGATCGTCGTCTCGACGTCGCGCGCGGGAGCATCGATCGAGTCCAGGCGCTCGAAGCGTCCGATCACGGCCAGGTCGAGGTCACCGTCCCCGTCGAGGTCGGCCACGACCGGCGTCGACACCGGTTCGGCCGGACCCGCGACCGGCCACCCGGGGACCACGCGGCCCTGGAGGTCGACGGCGTGCACCGACCCCGCGGGCTCGTGCCACAGGACCTCGGCGGTGCCGTCGGCATCGAGGTCGACCAGCACCGGGGCGACCGCGCGGCTGCCCACCGGCGGCTCGACACCGCCGCGTTCGGGCCTGTACGGGAAGCCGGGTAGCGAGCGGAGATTGCGATCGAAGACGTGCAGCGCGCCCCCGAGCGTGACCGCCAGCACCGTCGGTCCGCCGTCGCTCGCGCGGGCCACCGCCGGGGCAGAAGCCGGGAGACCGGCTTCCAGCGAACTCCGCGCAGGAACCGCGGCAGGATCCACGGCCGCCGTGAGGTGCAGACGGCCCTCGCCGTCGACCCAGGTCACCGCCGGAGAACCGTCGCCGAAGACGACCGGGGCGAGCGTCCGCGGCATCACACCCGCGTCGAGCGTCGACCGGCGGCGGACCTCGCCTTCGACGTCGAAGGTCAGCAGGGTCGTCGCGGTCGAGTCCCGCCGGACCCCCACCACCCACGCGACGTCGGTCGTCACGAACACCGCCTCGTCGAGACGGTCCTCCGCCGTCCAGAGCACGGCCGCCGTCGGGTCCGGTGCGGCCGGGCCGAGGCCGACGAGCTCGGTTCCCGTCCCCCCGGATCGGACGAAGGCCCCCAGGCCGGCGATGCCCGACTCCGACGGTGTGGCCAGGAAGGCACTCACGCCGCGGCCGACCGCTCCGCTCACCAGGGTCGGGTCGGCGATCCCCGCCGCCTGCAGGGCGCTCTCGCCGACGACCACCACGTCGAGTCGATCGTCTCCGTCGACGTCGACCACCGCGGGCGCGCCCCGCGGACCGTCGCTCGCCGGGAGCGTGACCCAGGCCGGGGTGATGCCGAAGGGCTCGACCCCGTTGCGCCACGCGAGCACGCGCCCCGCGTCGGCCGCGGCCACGAGTTCGGGCACACCGTCGGGGCTCCGGTCGGCCGCCGAGGTCCCGAGGTCGGCCGCGCGCAGGTCGAAGTCCGGCGCCAGTCCGACCGTGCGGGCCCGGCCGAGTTCACGCGGTCCGTCGCTCGCCGCATCGAATTCCACCGAGAAGGTCATGGCCCGGTGGTAGACGAACCCACTGCAGAACAACTGGCCCTGGAACTCGAACTTCGGCAGCGAGTCCTGCACGACCGTCGACACGTCGAACATGCGGACCCCGGTCCTCAGGCCGTCGTTCGTCCGGGTGTCCGGCAGCGTATCGGGACCGAACTCTGTGGCCCCCTCGCCCCGCCAGGCGTCGTCGTCGGAACCGAGCAGGTACAGGCCACCGGCGAGGGAGTCGAGGTCCTGGATCCCGTCGGCCTCCTCGACGTCCACGCCCTTGCGGGTGGCGTCGGAGTTGATCGTGTTCGTCCCCGCGAGCACCGCGTCCTGGATCACACGCTCGTCCACGTGCCAGATGTACAACCCGCTGCCTCCGGCCCGTTGGCAACCGTCGGGCGTGCGAGCGGAGTTCTCGCTCATGAACCAGTCCCACTCGGCACCGAGTTCGTCCTCCCAGGTGTCGGTGGCAGGATCGAAGGTCGAGGTCGGCGTGCCGTCTCCGCGCGCGCTGTCGGCGTCGAAGTAATCGGGCACGTTGTTGCCGTTGCCTCCGCCTTCGGGAGTCTTGCCCGGGAACGAGTAGAACAGGTCCCCGTCGGGATCCTGCAGTCTGTACTCGACGAGCCAGTACTCGCGTTCGTTGATCGGGACGCGCACGAGCAGCGTGTCACTGACGGCCGCACCGACCGAATCCATGGCCCCGATCCGCAGATCCGCGTCGACGGTCACGTCGACCGGATCGACCCATCCCATCAGGTAGCGGTTCATCGCGCTCGGTGCCGACGGCACCGTCGACAGACCCGTGAACAGTCCGAAGCCCATCAGACCGAAGTTCCCGATCCCCTGACTGTCGGGGAAACTCGAAGGCGTGAAGTCGGGCAGACTGAGCATCCCCAGACGCAGCCCGATCTCGAAGGCGTAGACCCCACGCACGTCGAAGAAGCCCGCCAGGCCGTTGCTCTCGGGTGGGTCCTGGGCCTGGGCCTCGGGCAGCACCAGCACGTGCTCGATCGCGGCTTCGTCGCTCGGGACGAAGGCCTGTTCGAGGTAGTCGGCCTCGACCGCGTTCTCGAAGTCGCGAACGTCGAGATAGTTGCTGAAGATCTGCGCCGGGCTGTCGCCGTTCACGTCGGTCTCCTGGCCGGCGCCGGCGTGGATCAACACCAGGGTGTCGTAGGACGAGAAGTCGACGTCGTCGTCGATCGCCGCGACGACCTGCTTCGCCATGCGAACCGCCCGCACGCTCGAGCTGTCGTCGTCCCCGTAGTAGCCCATGCCCTCGGGCAGGTTCACGATGTCGCCGTGCACGTCCCACTGCAGGTCGAGCCGACCGAAGCTCACCGTCCGGAAGTAGTCGTCGACCCGCTGCATCTGCAGATCGAAGTAGGTGGAGTCGTGGGCGGCGAAGATCGGGGTCCCGCCGTAGGGATCGTCCGGCGTCGCCGGTGGGATCACCTGCGAGCCGCGACGCCCCTCGGGCCAACCCGGGAAGTCCGACCGGTCCCGGCCGACCATGAGACTGTCGGCGAAGTCGCATCCGACCACGAGCATCGACAGCGACGTCGGGGCCGCGCGGCGGGCCAACGCGATCCCTGCGTCGAAGCGCAGCGGCGGCTTCGCGGGCAGCGCCTCGCGGACCGCACGGATCCGCTCCGGGATCGACGGATGGGAACGCGTTTCGGGGATCGCCGCCTGCGCCCGTCCGCCGGCGAGGACGAGCGAAGCCAGCAGCAGGACGCGGACCAGCGACGCGCGCGAAGGGATCGGGAGGTTCATGGAAGGCGGATCTCCGTCGCTGGCTTCCGTCGCCGCCCGCGCGGCGGCCCCGGACGATACGGATCGGGAGAGGGCGCGGCAGTATAGGAACGGCCCCGAACCACGGTCAACCGCGGTCGGGGCCGCTCGAAGGTCGGGAAGGGGAACTCGGGCCCTCCATCGTCGCCCCTGATCGACTGAGTCCGGCCCTTCGTTCCCCTTCCCCGTCGAGATCGGACCAACGCCACCGACTTCTCCCGCTACCGGCTGCCAACCATGTCGGAGAGGCCGACGACGCTGCCCGTTGACCGGGCCGATCCGATCTCGTCTTCGCGTGACGGTGCGTCAACCGCGACCGCCACCTCCTCCTCGTTCGCGCGAGCGCGACGACCCACCGCCGCCACGGTTGCGCGAGGGTTCACTCCGCCGCGTCGGCGTCGACCGCTGGGGCGCGGCCCGCTCACGGCTCGGGCGCGACGGGCGGCTGCGCTCGACCTTGCGCTCGGGTCGGCGGGGACGCTCGCGCTCCACCTTGCGCTCGGGTCGACTCGGACGGTTGCGTTCCACGTTGCGCTCGGGTCGCGTCGGGCGGTTGCGCTCGACGTTCCGTTCCGGACGCGAGGGACGGCTGCGTTCGACGTTCGACGGTGCACGCCGTGTCGGTCGGTCCCGGTCCTCCCGGATCCGGCTCCGATCGGCTGCCCGGCCCGAAGAACCACCCTCGTTGCGGATCACCGGCCGCGTCCAGCGACGCTCGGTGCGCGTGCCGCGATCGCCACTGCGGTCGCGCGGTGGCGCGACCCCGGAGCGCTCCATGCTCGAGCGTGATCTCTCGCCACGGGATCGATCGGGAGCGAGGCTCGTCAGGCGCCGCTCGTTCCTCGGCCCCCGGTCCTCGCGCAGACCCGTGCGCGCCGGCCGTTCGTTCCGATCGCGACCACGGGGTGCGAGCTCGGCCCGCTCACGCGTCGGCGCGCGGTCACGCACCAACTCACTCGCCTCGACACGACTCCGTACGTTCTCCCGCTGCCGGACGGCAGCGATGCTCACCGGCGCGTTGCCCGACGCGACGTCGCCCAGACCCGGTACGCGCCGCGTGCGGCGCTTGGGACCGTCGAAGTCGTAGAGCGTGTGCGTGTTCACGGATCCCTTGCTGTAGCGGACCCGGAAGTCCCCGCCGTACCACGGGGAGTCGTGCCACGCGTACCATGCATGGGGCCGTGCGTAGACGGGATAGCTCGGCCACGAGTAGTAGACCGGGTAGTACGAGAACCAGTAGGGACGCCCGTAGTAGGGGTCCCAGTAGTAGTAGGCCGGCTCGTAGTACAGCGGGTACCAACCGAAGCTCACCCGCCAGCGTCGCTGCCAGCCCCAGTCGGAGTAGACGTTGATCGTCGTGCACTCGTCGACGTAGGGATGCACGGACTCCGTCGTGGCCGTTGCATCGCCCCCACCGTGGCACTGGGTGCAGGTGTAGCGGGCATGATCGACCTGCGATTCGACGTACAGGTGCGCCCAGTCCGTCACCACGTAGTCGACGTCCTCCTCGAGACCGGTGATCGCGTAGTTGATGTCGTTCACCGCGAGGAAGGGATCACCGGCGATCCGGTAGTCGTAGCCGCGCTCGTCACCGAGGTCGAAGCGGAAGTCGACGGCCAGGCCGCGCAGGTCGAAGGGCACCTCACTGGCGATCACCTGCACGTACTCGACACCCTTGCGTTCGCCTGCGGTCAGCCGCACCGGGCTGCCCGGACGCGGCAGGGTGTAGGTGTGGTTGCCGTAGACGAAACCGTCGTCGTAACGCGATGTCGGCCACAGGACCTCGACGTAACCGTCGACGTCGATACGGTAGACCACGACGTAGGAATCGCCGTTCGTGCGGAAGTACATCTCGTAGGGCTCGCCACGGCGGTACGGCCGTTCGTCCTCGGTCCGCTCGTGCCAGAGCTGCACGCGGATGTCGCGCGCGGGCGCCTCGAGGTCCTCGTAGACCTGGTCGACCGATGCGCCCTGCACCCAGCGATCGCCGGCGGTGGACTCGGGTCCCTGCGCCCCGGCGGCGGGCGGCAGCAGCAGCGCCAGCGCCGCGGCGGTCACGATCGTGCGCATGGTGTTCATCGCGCCCCTCCTTCGGTCGGAACCCCGTCCGTGTCGGGCCGGTCGCCCGCCGGACGCAGCTCACGCTCGCCGTCGACTTCCTGGTAACCCCAGAAGATGCCGGCGTCGTCGGCGGTCATGTCGAGGATCTCGAACTTGGCGTAGTTGTCGTCGGCGCCGAAGTCACCCGGGCCCTGCGCGATCCGGAAGATGTAGGTGTGGCCCGGGATCGCCTCGACACGTCCCGTGGCCGAATACCCCGTCGTGGGGGCGAAACTGGCCACGTCGAAGCCGACGAAGCCGAAATCCTGGACGCGCACGCGATCGTTCGGAACGACCAGGAAGGGCACGCCCTGCCCGTCGCGTTCGAAGTAGACGTCGGTCGACGCGTCGTCGAAGGCCTGCCCCTGACTCACCCCGTCGCTGAAGTCGAAGCCCGCGCGGGTGGCGTCGGCATCGCGGAAGAAGACGACCGCCTCGCCCTCGGGGCGCGGCACGTCGATCACCAGCTCGAAGCTCAGGTCACTCTCGTTGCCGGCGTCGTCGAAGGCACTCACCGCGTACGAGTAGAAGACGCCGTTGACGAGCGGGAAGTCCTCGAAGCGCAGGAAGTCGTCGGAAACGTCTTCGGGTGTGCCGTTGTCCTGGTAGACGCCCTCCTCGAACGGCGCCAGTACGGCGAGTTCGTCGAAGGTCTCGCTCAGGTCCTCGTTCACCCACACCCGGTACCCGGCGAGATCGTCTTCGCGGTTCGGGTTCCACGTGAGGAAGACGGCCTGGTCCCCGGTGATCGAGAAGACCCCGTTGGGAATCGCCGGCGGCGTCACGTCCACGAACTCGGGAGAGTCGTCGTCGTCGCAACCGGCCATCAGGACCAGACCCGCGACGATCAGCAGTGGAGCCAGCCGAGCTGGCTTCCAGCGACGATGGATCGGATTCGCACTCCTGGACGACATCGGGCCTCACCTCCAGTGACGGCGCGACGCCGGGGATCGGGCGCCGTCGATTGGTACAACGCACCCCGCGTGCCAGTCCCAGGATACGGACGGGTGCCCCGAACAGCCATCGGCCCGCGGACCGACGGCACGCGGAATCCCCTGTGGACGAACGAGGTACGGATGTGTCACGACGGTGTCGGGGGCGACGTCGAGTGTCCTCCAGGGGACATCGCGGCCCGTCCGTCGTCACGGGGGGACAGGGACTTGTCCCCGACTGGGGACGTGGCCCGGCTGCCATCGAGCGTCGGCGCCGCGACCGGGGCGAGGGAAGACGCGAGGGAATACGAGAACGGGCCGCACCGGAGTGCGGCCCGTAGCGCCAAGTTCCCTCCCGCCCCGTGACGGGACCCTGCCCTTCGCGGTCCACGGAAGTCTCGCCATCTCCCGTGGTCCAGGCGCGGTCCCTGCGGAGCGGTCGGATTCTCGCCGCGAAGCGACTCAGGAGGACGGGGAAGAGCCGTGCTTTTCACTCATGCCGCCGATTGCTCCCCCGGAACCCCACCTTCCGGACGATCGATCGGAGACCCCACTTCGGAAAAGCTCCTCGTTCAGCCGGTGAGCGGAGAGGTCGATCTCCCCACTCCCCCCGAGTCGATCGGGCCGAAGCCCGACTGGACGATCGGATCACGACTGCCAGTGACCGATCACGGTCCCGGAAGAGCACCCTTCGTGCCATGGGAGCAACGGCAGATGTGAATCCACAAACCATTGTAATTGAACAGGTTACGACACCCGGCCGAACAGCATCCCGACGAGCTCCCCACGGGGTCTCGCCGACTGTGAAGCGAGTTCACAACCACACCGCGCAGAAATGGCACAACCCCATGCAATGCAAGGGGTTGCGTGATCATAAAGAATCTTTACAGAGTAGAGGCGATCAGGAATCCGGCGATAGCCCGAAGATGCGGATCTTCTGCAGGAGCGTCGGATAGCTCACCTTGAGCCGACGCGCCGCTTCCGAACGGTTCCAGCCCGACTCGTCGAGTGCGGTCTGGATCGCGCGGCGTTCGAGTTCCGCGATCTGCTCACGGAGCGGACGCATCGAGGTCCGCTCGCGTTCGTCGACCACACCATCCCCTGCCGCACGGACCTCCGGGGGCAGGTGCTGGTCCCTGAGACGCTCGTCGTCGGCGGCCAGGATCAATGCCCGTCGGATCGCCTTCTCCAGCTCACGCACGTTTCCCGGCCACCGATGGGCGTCGAGCCGCTGCGCCGCGGACCGGGTCATGCGTGGCACCGGACGCCCCAGTTCCTCACAGGTCCTGCGGAGGAAGGTGTCGGCCAGCAGCAGGACGTCGCCTCCCCGATCGCGCAGAGGCGGAACCTCGATGGGGAAGTCCATGAGCCGGTAGTAGAGGTCCTCGAGGAAATCACCCTGCTCGACCATGCGGCGCAGATCGCGCTTGGTCGCGCACACCACCCGCACGTCGACCACGCGGGCCTTGCGACCGCCGACCGGCCGCACCTGACGATCGTCGAGGAAGTGCAGGAGCTTCGCCTGCATGGTGACCGGCATCTTGCCGACCTCGTCGAGGAACAGGGTCCCGCCGTCGGCCGACGCGATCAGACCCTCCTCGTCCCGTTCGGCCCCGGTGAAGGCACCGCGGACGTGACCGAAGAGCTCGCTCTCCAGCAGCGTCTCGGGAATCGCGGCACAGTTGACCGAGATCAGGGGCTCGCCGTGGCGCGGGCTGAGTTCGTGGATCACCTGGGCCAACAGGCCCTTGCCCGTCCCCGTCTCGCCACTGAGGAGGACGGTGTAGGGACTCGGGGCGACCTTCGAACAGAGCCCCAGGACCTCTTCGACGCACGCACTCCCCGTGACCACCCTCGACGCCGGACCGCCGTCCGTGTTCGGCCGCGAATCACCGGACGGCCGGGAGAGCTCACCGTAGAGAACGCCCACGGTCGTCGACACGACGGCGAGGGCCTCGGCGTCGAAGGGCAACAGGCGCTCCGCGGCAGCCGGAGCATCGAAGTACAGGACACCGGCGATCGACGGATCTTCGGATCCGCGATCGACCAGCGGGAAGGCCACGGCGCTCGCCAGGGGTCCGCGTCGGGTCCCGAAGGCCTCGCTCCAGTCGGGATCGTGTTCCATGTCGCTCCACACGCGGGCCGCGGGAGCGTGTTCGCGCCGGAGCAGGGCATGGGCACGGGCGCAGAGTTCGCGCGCCGTCACGCTCGGCACGGATCGCGTCGCCAGGACGTCGGTGCGCCCACGCTCGCTCACCAGGGCCAGGGCACCCCGCTCGGCACCGAGCTGCTCGGCCGACGCGTCGAGCAGACGCTGCAACGACGCTCGCCCGGAATCGGTGGCGGCCGACAGCCCCGATACGTGGTCCGGAAGGTCGACGAGATCGCTCAGCGATGCCCGCTCACGATCCACGCGGCGGGTCATGCCGTCCTCGATCTCGCGACGGAGGATCTCGGCCGCCCGCACGGCCTCGCCCGCGTCCCCGCCGGCGAGACGCTCGAGTTCGAAGAGGGCGATCATCGCCTCGTCGTGGTGATCCAGAGCGAGCTCCGCGCGGGCCAGGGCCAGGTGGAGCGACACGGCGTCGACGTCACCCTCGGTGTCGCGCAGCCGCAGAGCCTCCTGGAGCCGCGCCCGGGCGAGCAGGGCGTCCTCGGACGAACCGCGGCGCAGGTGCAGCTCCGCGAGTTCGCGCAGGGTCTGCGCTGCCTCCGCCGTCAGGCGGTGGTCCCCGAAGGCATCGATGGCACGGCGGAACGACTCGACGGCCGTGTCCGTTTCGCCCGAGAGCGCGTGTGCACGGGCCAGAGCCCGGCACAAGAAGCCTCGCTCGAAGTCCTCGCCCACGCGAGAGGCCACGGCGAGCCCTTCTTCGGCGATCTCGATCGCCTGCTCGGAGCGCCCCAGGTCGAGGGCCAGCTCGGCCTGCCGCCGACGCACCTCGGCGACGATGTCGTTCTCGTCGCTCAACGCTCGCGCGCGCTCGATCGCCAGATCGTAGTTGGCCGCCGCCTCGGCGAAGCGCTCGCTCGCGCGCATGAGATCACCGAGGAACTCGTCGGCGAGCGCCATCTCGCGAATCATCTCCTGGCGCTCGGCCAGGACCTTCGACTCGAGGAGAGCCCGCTCCGCTTCGACGAAGCGTCGGTCCTCGATGTCGAGCTGGCCGCTGAGGAGCAGGAGCCGCGTGAGGTCCGCCTGGTCGCCGCGGCTGCGTGCGCGCGCGATGCCCCGGACGGCCGTGGCACGGGCCTCGGCGCGCTGTCCCATCTTGCGGTACAGGACGGCCTTGTTCAGGAGGAGGACGTCACACTCGTAGGTCGCACCGTGCGCGTGGAAGAGCTCCTCGGCGCGCTCGTAGAGCTGCAGGGCCCGAGTCCATCGACAGGCCCGCTTCGCCAGCAGCGCCAGGTTGTTGAAGACGTGCGCCTGCGAGACGGCGTCGTCGATGCGGCGGAAGGTCCCGAGCGCGTCCTCGAAGAACTCCTGGGCCTTCTGTACGCGTCCGGTGCAGGCATGGGCGATCCCGAGGACGATCTGGGCCGATCCGACGTCGGCATGCCGATCGGTGATCGAGAGGACTCCGAAGGCCTGCAGGGCCAGGTCACGGGCTTCGACGAATCGGCCCTGACTCTGGCGCACACGCGCCAGGCGCACTTCGACGATCGCCCGTCCGACGTCATCGTCGGAGGACGTGTTCCCGCGCGCCAGCTCGAGTTCGCGCGCGGCCTCGTCGAAGGCACCCTGTAGACGGTGACAGTCGGCCAGCTTCACGCGAAGGCCGACCTCGGCGCTCGCGACGCCGTCCGGCCGCCGCCCCCTCAATGCCGAGCGGTAGTAGTCCACGGCGGAGGAATACGCCGCCGCGTGGAAGTGGAGATCCCCGACTTCTTCGAGTCGGGCCGACGACGTGGTCGGATCGTTCTCGGCACGGGGTCGAGGCGGTGTGGGTCGCCGCCTGTCGTCCCCGTCGCGGAATCCATCCATTGGGCGTCCCTTGGGCGAGAAGGGGTTCAAGGTAGCCGAGGCACGCTCCGGGAATTCCGGGAGCTCGTCGCGCGTGTCGGCGAAACACGCACTGCGGAGCTCCTAGCGGAACCAACCGAAGGTGAGAATTCGGATCAGGTCGGCGAACCAGTCCGCGAAGACCCAGGGATCGTCGCCGGACGTGTCGTCGGCCGGGCGGTTCTGACCGCCCAACCAGTTCTCGGGGTCACCTTCCGTGTCGACCGGAGGACCGTCGGACCCGTCGTCGGACCCGCTACCCGGCGGGGAAACCGCCGACTTGCCCGACATCGACCACGCGAAGTCGTCGACGTCGGCCGCTGCCGGCGTGACCATCGCCCCTCCGAGCGCCAGACCCAGAACCAGAGCCATGACCACCAAAACGCGGCTCTTCATGTTGACCGTGCTCCTCGTGACAGGACAGGGGTGGCGGCAGACCAAGCCGCTTCCCGTACCGGACGGGCCTCCTGGATCGCGGGGCGAGTGGGCGCTGTACAGGGAGAGGGGGCCCCGGGAGCGCGATCCCGTCGACGTTCCGTCCGGTCTGGATGTTCAACGTACGTCCACCGTCCCGACGATGTCAACGGCCCGGGGACGAGTCGTCCGGGCTGGTTCGCAGCCCGTAGCGCTGGATCTTCTTGTACAGGTTGCTCCGCTGCATCTCGAGCGTCTCGGCCGTCTTCGACACGTTGTAGCCGTTCTCGTGCAGCTTGGCCTGCAGATACGCGGCCTCGCTGGCCGCCTTGAAGTCCTGGAAGGTCGGCGCGTCGAGGAACTCGGCCCCCCTGCGCGCCACGCCACCCCCACCCAGCGTGGGTGGGAGATCCATGACCCGAATCACTTCGCCAGGCGAAACGATCGCCAGGCGCTCGGCCAGGTTCCGCAACTCCCGCACGTTGCCCGGCCACGCATAGCGCTGCAGGCGCTCCATGACGTCCTCGTCCACCGCCTTGCGAGGCTGCTTCATCTCGCGTGCGCCCACCTCGAGGAAGTGATCGAAGAGCACCGGCACGTCCTCGGGCCGATCGCGCAGGGGTGGCACGTGGATCGAGATGACGTTCAGCCGGAAGAAGAGGTCCTGGCGGAACCGCAACTCCGGCTCCTGCAGGTCGCGGTTGGTGGCCGCGATCACGCGGACGTCGACCTCGATGAGGTCCTGCCCGCCGACGCGCTCGAAGCGGTTGTCCTCGAGCGCGCGCAGGACCTTGGCCTGCGCCGCCGGGCTCATGTCGCCGATCTCGTCGAGGAACAGCGTGCCACCGTGTGCTCGTTCGAACTTGCCGATCCGTCGTTGACCGGCCCCCGTGAACGAACCCTTCTCGTGACCGAAGAGTTCGCTCTCGATGAGCTCCTCGGGGATCGCGGCGCAGTTGACCTCGACGAAGGGGCCGCCCGCGCGTTCGCTCCCCGCGTGGATGGCCCGCGCCACGAGCTCCTTGCCCGTGCCGTTCTCCCCGGTCACCAGGACCCGGGCCGGCGTCGGGGCCACCTTCGCCACCAGCTCCTTCACGCGCTCCATGGCCGCGCTGTCGCCGATCAGGTCGGCGCTCCATCCCGAGGTCTCGTGCAGTTCGCGGTGCGCACGCTGCAGCCGGCCGTGCTCGAGGGCCCGGGCCACCCGGACCACCAGCTGCTCACGGCCGAAGGGCTTCTCGAGGAAGTCGTGGGCGCCGCGGCGGATCGCCTCGACGGCGTTCTCGACGGCATCGTGGCCGGAGATCACGACTACGGGAACGTCGACTCCGTCCTCCTGCATGCGCTGCATGACCTCGAAACCGTCCATGCCGGGCATCTTCACGTCGAGCAGCAGGACGTCGACGCCTCCCTTGGCCAGGCGGGAAAGCGCGGCCTCGCCACTGTCGGCCTCGTCGACGGCGTAGTCCTCGTAACGGAGGTGCATGCCGACACTCTGGCGGATGGCCGCCTCGTCGTCGGCCACCAGCACGCGGCCGCGCACCGGTGTGTCCGGGGGTCCGGGATTCGTCCGCGTGGATTCGGGCATGCGAGGTCGACCTCGTCTATATCGTGGGTGGGCCGGGCGGAACCTTCCCGCTCCGGCCGCGATCCTGTCAAGAAAGCGCGACAGCACGATGAAGCGAAACACCCTGGTCGGCATGAGCCCGCGCGAGCTCCAGGAGCTCGCCGTGGCCCACGGACAGCCGCGCTACCGCGGCCGTCAGCTGGCGCAGTGGATCTACGGCCGTCGCATCGCGAGCCTCCGGGACGCCACCAACCTCCCTCGTGCGCTGCGCGAGGAACTCGACGCGGCGTACGGTCTTCCGCGTCTGGAACCCGTGGAACGTTCGGTGTCGCCCGACGGGACCGCCAAGCTTCTCTTCGAACTGCACGACGGGGCCCGGATCGAGAGCGTGGCCATGCCGCGCCCCACCGGCCGCACCACGTACTGTCTGTCGAGCCAGGTGGGCTGCCGCATGGCCTGCGTGTTCTGCGCCACCGGTCGCATGGGAATCGTACGCCAGCTCTCGCCCGGCGAGATCGTCGGACAGGTCCTGGCCCTCCAGCGCCTGTTCCCCGAATCGACCCATCCGAACCTCGTGTTCATGGGCATGGGCGAACCTCTCGACAACCTCGACGCCTTGCTGCCCGCCCTGGAGATCCTCATGGATCCCGAAGCCATCGGGCTGTCGGCGCGGCGGATCACCGTGAGCACGTCGGGGCTCGTCGACGGCATCCGGCGTCTGTCGGACTGGGGCCGACCCGTCGGATTGGCCGTCTCGCTCACGACCGGCGATCCCGAGGAGCGCGAGCGCCTCATGCCCGTGGCCGGACGGGTCCCGCTCGACGAATTGCTCGCCGTCGCCGCCGACCACGGCCGCCGCGTGAAGCGGAAGGTCACGCTGGAGTGCGCGATCATCGCCGGTCGCAACGACACCGTCGACGAGGCCGAGCGCCTGCTGTCGCTCGCGCGGACGGGTCCCTTCAAGGTCAACCTCATCCCGCTCAATCCCATCCACGACTTCGAGGGCGGGCGGCCCGACCTCTCGAGCATCGACGCCATGGCCGACGTGCTCTGGCGCGGCGGCGTGGTGGCCACCGTGCGCGACAGTCAGGGACGCGAGGTCGATGCGGCCTGCGGTCAACTGGTCCGTCGTCAGGAACGGCGGCCCGACGGTGCTCCGCGCGGACCAGCGGTGGCGCGCCGGCGCTGAGCGTCAGTCGCCGCGGGCGGGCAGGGCGAGGCTCACGTCGGGCTCCGGAGTCGGTTCGCCGTCCTCGGCCCCACCCCGCGTGGCCACCATTGCACCGATCCCGACCGACAGGGCCGCGTACTTGAGCAGGAAGTCGAGGGCACGGAAGGCCACGGCGGCCCCGGTCCCCGGATCGGTCGAGGCGAAGGCCAGGGAGACGAGCGCGGGGATCTCGAGCACGACCATGCCGAGCAGAGCGGCCTGCCAGGCGCGGTGCCCCTGCCCCGCTCCCGAGTGCATCGTCAACAGACGTTCGCCGACCACGTGGCA
>DATFKK010000044.1 GCA_035268685.1 Candidatus Krumholzibacteriia bacterium
CGCGCGCGCGGGCAAGCACGTATTCGTCGATAAACCCATGACCACCGACCTGGACGACGCCACGCGCATGGTCGAGGCGTGCCAGGAGGCCCGGGTCCGCCTGGGTGTGGCCTACCACCTGCGCTGGCACGCCGGCCATCGCGCCGTCGTCGAACGCATCCGCCGCAGCGACTTCGGCCGGATCCACCACGTGCGCGCCCAGTGGAGCTGGCGCGCCGGCGACGCGTCGAACTGGCGCGCCCACACCGACGTGGGTCGATGGTGGGGACTCGGGGGTGTCGGCACCCATCTCCTCGATCTCGCGCGCTGGATCCTGGTCCCCGAGTCGGGCGAGGTGGCCGAGCTCCGGAGTGTGGTCACCCGCGAGCAGTTCCGGGGTCCGCACGACGAGACCGCAGTGCTCTCCCTGCGTTTCGATCGCGGCGCCACCGCCCAGATCGTTTCGTCGGTCCTGTTCGACGGCCCGACGCGACTCGAGGTCTACGGCCAACGCGGCTGGGTGATCTGCGAGGACACCCTGGGAGCGCACGGCGCCGGCCGTATCCACACCGACCGCGGTCCCCTGGAGTACACCGTGACCAACCCCTACGTCGGCGAGATCCAGGACTTCGTGAAGGCGGTCCGCGACGGCCGTCCCCCCGAGGTCGACGGGATCGAGGGCCGCCGCAACGTCGAACTCCTGCTGGCCGCCGTGTCGCCGGACCCCTGACGACAGCAGACCGATGAGCAGCACGATCGGCAACATCTTGATCGCCGCCGGGGTCGCGCTGGCCCTGATCGGGCTCGTGGTCAAAACGGGCGCCCTCGACTGGTTCGGTCGCCTTCCCGGGGACGTCCGCATCGAGCGCGAGTCCACGCGGATCTACGTGCCCTGGGTGTCGATGCTCGTGATCTCGGTGGTGCTCAGCGGAATCGCCCACTGGATCGCCCGCTGGTTCCGGGATCGCTGAAGCAGGGTGGCCGTAGCGGATCGCTGACGCTAGACTCGCGCTGCGGCCGGGCGCGCGTGCCCGGCCGCGCTCGTTCGAACCGCGACGGCGAGGTCCTCCATGCGATTCCTGACGGTGCTGTTGTCCGGCGCGATCGCACTGTCGGTCCCGTGCCTCGCGCACGCCGACCGCAGTGCCGACGAGGCCGCGGCCCGTGCGCTCTTCGAACGGAACCTCGCCGCGATCCAGAACCGCGACGCCGAGGCCTACCTCGCCTGCTATCGGGACGACCCGCGACTCGTGCGCAACGGCTTCGAGGGCGTGGCCCTGGGTTACGACGACCTCGCCGCCGGCGTGGGCGACGACACCTGGCCCGACGAGTTCCACGCCCACGAACTGGAGGTGTTCGGGATCGCCGACGGTGTCGTGTACGGTCAGTATCGATACCGCGTGCGCTACGGTGACGACGTGCAGGAAGGGATCTCCGAACGCGTCTTCGTCCTCACCGACGAGGGCTGGCGGATCGCGGTCACCACCGCCTTCGGTGCCCCTGCCGGTGCCCTGCCGCCCCTCGACGCCGGGGACGGATCGCGGTGACGGAGCGGACACGGCGAACGGTCCTCGTCCTGATCCTGCTCGTCGTCCTCAACGGGTGCGGCGGCGGCGGATCGGGTGCGTATGTCGATCCCGCACTCGACGCGTCGAGCCTCCGTGCCGATGCCGTGGCCGTGCTCGGAACCGTGGCCCTCGCCGGACCGGACGAAACCGACACACGGATCGCCTACCGCGAGCTCATGAGCCGGATCGGCCGCGAGGTCCGTCCCGACCTCGAATGGATCGAGGGGAGCGAAACCTGGATCGCGCTCGGTCCCGACGAGACGGCGGCCGTGCTCGACTCCTACCGCGCGACGGGACGGATCGGACCCGGCCAGGTCGATCTGCTCTCGGTGCTGGACGATCGCGCGCGCTACGTCTGGCTGGCCCGGATCGATCTGGACCTCGAGAGCGTCGAGTCCGATCATCAGCGCCGCGAAGCACTCGACCGCATCGTGGCCGACGTCCAGACCCGCGGGCGGCGCCAGATGTCGGCGACCTTCGACCTCTTCGACCTCGAGACCCGACGGTTGGTGTTCTCGATGCAGCGGGAACGCGTCGAGACGGATCCCGGACGCCCCTTCGAGGTCGTCCCCCTGCAGCAACCGCCCACGCCGGGGGAACTGTCGGCGGCCGTGCGCGACGAGCTGTCCCGGCGCATCCTTCCCGATCCGCCGTCGCGCATCGAGGTCCTGCGAGGACTCCTGCGCGACGCGACCCGGGCTCTGCCCGGGCAACCCTGAGCTCCCGAACTCGGTCCCGAAGCCGTTCTAGGGGAATCGACGCGTGCGCTACGGAGACATCGACCGCTTCCATTCCGGACTCGTGGTCCCGGTCAGCTCGCTGCGTTCCGAACGCAGTCTGGGCGTGGGAGAGTTCGCCGACCTACCGCTGGCGGCCGAATGGGCGCGCGACACCGGCTTCGACCTTCTCCAGATCCTCCCGGTGAACGACACCGACGACGATGCATCGCCCTACTCGGCCCGCGGTGCCTTCGCACTCCATCCACTGTACCTGCGGCTCGAGGATCTCGAGGGGGCCGAGATCTACGCCGACGAGTTCGCCGCCGTACGCACCGCCACCGCCGACGCGGCGTGGCTGCAGTACGGCGACGTCCTCGGCCTGAAGCGCGAGTTCAGCCGCCGCATCTTCGACCGTCACGACCCGAAGCGCCTGTGGGACGAGGTCGACGCCTGGGTCGAGGCCAATCCCTGGATCGGACCCCATGCGGTGTACTGCGTGCTCCGCGAACGCAACCATCGGCGCAGCTGGAAACAGTGGCACCAGATGCGCGAGGTCACCCACGCCGACATCGACCGCTTCTGGGACGCGCGCCCCACCGAACTCCTGTTCCACGTCTGGTTGCAGCGCGAAGCCGACCGACAATTGCGGTCGGCCGCCGAGGGGTGCGACGCCCTGGGCGTCCGGCTCGAGGGCGACCTGCCGATCCTCCTCAGCGAGGACAGCAGCGACGTCTGGTACCACCGCGAGATCTTCGACCTCGAGGGCCGCGCCGGCGCCCCGCCCGACCAGTACTCCGAGACCGGTCAGTACTGGGGCTTTCCGTGTTACCGGTGGGAAGCGCTCGCCGAGCGCGACTACGACTGGTGGCGCGCCCGGCTGACCCAGGCCTCACGCTACTACCACGCCCTGCGCATCGACCACGTGCTGGGCTTCTTCCGGATCTGGCGCATCCCCGTGTCGAGTACCACCGGCATGCTCGGACACTTCGACCCCACCCACCCGATCACGCGCGAGGACCTGCGTGCCCGCGGCTTCGACGACCGACGCATCGAATTCATGGCGGCGCCCGAGGGCAGAACCGGAACCCGCTTCCCGTCGGAGCGCGAGTACCAGGCCATCGAGGACGCCGACGAGCGCACCGCACTCATGCGACGTCTGTGGAACCGGATCCTCATCGACGTCGACGGCCAGGGCGAACACTTCCGCCCCTTCTGGCGGTGGAACGAGACCCCGATGGCGAACGACCTGAGCGACCACGAACGGGTCGCCCTCCAGCAGCTCTTCCGCGAGGACACCGAGCGGCAGGAGGAGTTGTGGGCCCGGACCGGACGCGAGCGCCTGTCGATGATCGACGGCAGCACCGACGCCCTGGTCTGCGCCGAGGACCTGGGGGCCGTCCCCGACTGCGTGCCCGGCGTGCTCGACGAGCTGGGGATCCTGGGTCTGCGTGTGGAACGCTGGACGCGGCACTGGGATCAGCCGGGGCAGCCGTTCATTCCTCCGTCGGATTACGCACGGAACACGGTGTGTTCGCCGTCCGTCCACGACGCCAGTTCCCTGCGCGGGTGGTGGGCCGAGATCGAACCGGCCGATCGGCAGGCCTACTGGGACGCCATGGGCAAAGAGGGCGAGCCGCCCGACGTCGTCGATCCGGGCTTCCTGCAGGAGATGTTCGAGCGCAACCTCGCGGCGAATTCCGCGGTGTGCGTACTCGCGATGAACGATCTGCTGGCGCTCGAGCCCGACCTGCGACCCGACGATCCGGCGGACGAACGGATCAACACCCCCGCCACCGACGGTGAACACAACTGGCGCTGGCGCATGCCACGGACGCTCGAAGACCTCGCGGCTCGTTCCGATCTGCGCGAGCGCATCTCCACGATGCTCGAGCGTCGCCGCGCGCGGCCGTTCCACTGATCACCAGCCGGTGGTGACCAGCAACTGCGGACGAACGTGAACTCGATCGTTCGGTCGGTGCAGAGGAACGAGTGAAGGCCGGGATCGTCCGATCCCGGCCCTCCTCCTCGGATCACGGCGTCGTGTGACGCCGGTGTCGTGGGGACTACCGACCGGCGCCCTTGACCGGCGTCAGGTACTCGATCGCGTTGTCCAGCAGGTCACGCGTGTAGTCCGGGTTGTGGGTGCCCCAGCTGCCGTCGCTGAGCACGAACACGGCCGCGTAGGCGGCCTCGCGCTGCTGGACGGTCCAGGTCGGGTTGTCGTCGTCGATCGCGGCCTCGAAGTCGGCCAGGTCGGCGTAGCCGAGCAGGGTCGCGATCTGACCGAGCTTGGTCTCGACCTCGCCGCGGAGACCCTCGTAGAGACCGCTGGTGTTCTCGGCGGTGCCGTGGCAGCTGACGCAACCCAGCCACTCGGGGTTCTCCGGATCGTTGATGAAGAACTGATGCGGCGTGTGGTTCATGCCCTCGCCCGGAGCCATGTGGCAATCGACACACGCGTTGGCGGTCCCGGCGTAATGGGTGGTCGGATCGTCACCGTCGTAGCGGCCGGTGTAGGTGAAGCCGTCGATCTCGTAGGAGCCGTAGCCGAGGAACATGTCCATCTGCGGGCTCGAGTGCGGACCGAAGTGGGCATACCCGTTGGCGATCTGACCCTGCACGTTGTCCGTGTCACGCCGTGCTTTGTGGCATTGCGCACAGGTCTGGCCCGTGCCCCGGTTCTCCAGGACGGGGATCGTCGTCTCGCCCGGGCCGGTCAACGGCGCGTAGGCGACCTCGACCGGACCCACGGCACGGAGCTGCGCCTCGTTGCCGCTCCCGTTCGCACCGGAGTGCGGATCGTGGCAGGTCACGCAACCGATGAAGCTGGCCTGCGGACCGAAGTCGTAGGCGGCGTACACCGGGTCGTTCTCACGGATGAAGCCCTCGGAGGTGTGGCAGCCGTCGCAGGAGCTGCGACCCACGTAGTGTTCGTCGTTGAACACGTCGATGTCACCAAACTCACCGGTGTCGCTCTCGTAGAACGAGTGACCCGAGACGGCCCATTCCTCGAGCTGATTGTCGTGGCAGGGATAGCACAGCGACGTCGACGTGGTGTCGCTGCCAGCGACCTCGAAGCGCGTGCTGAACGACACGTCGGGCCGATGGGAATTGAAGTCCGGACCCATCGCGCCGTGGCAGGCTTCGCACTGCACACCGGCGAGCTCCATCCGGCGCTCGGCGGCCAGCTCGGTGTCCACGCGGAAGTAGTCGTCGTAGCCCATCGTGTCCGGGCCGGCCGGAACCGACTCGAAGGCGGTGCCGAAGCTCTCGATGGGACGATCCCAACCGGTGGTGTGGCACTGCATGCAGTAGGCGTTGTCCCGGTCCTCGGGATCCAGCCCGGCCGTCGCCTCGGAGTGACCGGTCACGGCCCACTGCTCGACGACGTTCAGATGGCAGTGCTGGCAGGGTTCACCCTCGTTGCCCACGAACGTGAACTCCGAATCCACCGCCGGAGGTCCCTGGGGTCCCTGCGGTCCCGGAGGACCCTGGGGACCGGCGTCTCCCTCGCAACCCACGAAGGCGAGCGCGAAGACGGAGACGATCGAAATCAGAAGAATTGGCCTCATGGCCTCGCTCCTCCTTTATCCCGTCGATCCACCCGTCGCGAGGAGGTGTGGCGAGCAGACAGACGGTGCAGTCGTTCGAGGAGCCATGTTCGTCCCGTGGGGCGCGACCCGATACGGCAAAAGCGTGAGCTGTTGCCAGATTCACGTGTGCGCCAGACCAGAACGTCCTGCAAGACGGACGAATTCTGGGAAGATAGCGCTCGTGTCGTGAAATCGATTGTCAGTCGCAGGAGACCGACGTCGGTGTGGCGTTCCCGCACTTGATGCTCGCCGCGCGGCCCGTGGCCAGGACCGCGCACGCCGCGGTCTGCGCCTTCTGGACGGCAGCGTTCCGATCGCGCCCCTGCCCCGTGCGGCACTCGGTCCGACCGTTGAAGGTCACGCAGACCTCGCACGTGGCCGAGTCCACCCCTTTCAGCGCGGAGTACATCAGTGCACCGACGACGAGCAGGAAGATCAACGTGAAGATCCCGGTCTTGGACATGATCGGACCCACTGGCATTGGATGGACGGGGAACGGCTCGCACGGAGCCGGGCAGAGCAGGATCGCAGGGGGGTCGACGGACGTCAATCTACACCGAACGGCGCCGCGCGCCGCTTCCCGCCGGTCCGTGCGCGCGCGCCGCGGGTTCCGGGACCTCGCCTCCACGGTGGTCGCCCCGACGACCGACGGCTAGGTTGGACCCGAACCCGGCGACTCGCGTCGCCGATCGGTCCCCCCTCCGAGGTCCTGCCGTGAGCGACTCCGCACCCGTCCACGCCCCCGAGTTCCCGGTCGATGCCACCTGGATCAACGCCGACCGGCCCCTACGTCTGCACGAGGACCTGCGCGGCCACGTGGTGGTGCTCGACTTCTGGACCTACTGCTGCATCAACTGTCTCCACACGCTGCCGGTGCTCTCGCGACTCGAGCAGGAGTTCGACGAGCAGCCGGTCGCGGTGATCGGGGTGCACTCGGCCAAGTTCGTCACCGAACGCGACCCTCGACACATCGCCATGGCGGTGCAGCGCTACCACGTACAGCATCCCGTGGTCGTGGATTCCGAACACGACGTCTGGCAGTCCTTCGCGGTGAAGGCCTGGCCCACCGTGCTGCTGGTCGACGCCGAGGGACGCGTCCGCGACGAGCTGCGCGGCGAGCCCGACTTCGTCGACCTGCATGGGCGCGTGCAGGCCCTGCTCACCGAAGCGCGCGAGAAGGGGATCGTGTCCGACCGCCCCGTCGACCTACGGCCGGACCCGACCCTCGACGAGCAATTCCTCGCCTTCCCGGGCAAGGTGGCGGCGGACGACGAACGGATCTACGTGGCCGACAGCGCCCACCATCGGGTGATCGTCACCGATCACGAGGGCCGCGTCCGAACGGTCGTCGGCGGTGTCCGCGGCGTGGGCAACGTCGACGGCCGCCACGACACCGCCGCCTTCAACGATCCGCAGGGCATGGACGTCGTCGACGGCACGCTCTACGTGGCCGACCGCGGCAACCATCTGCTGCGCGCCGTCGACCTCGATCTCATGTGGGTGCGCACGGTGGCCGGCACCGGAGAGAAGGGAATGAACCGCGGCGCCCTCGACCCGTCGAAACCCCTCGAGGTGGGCCTGCGCTCTCCCTGGGACGTGCAGACCGTCGGCCACCACCTGCTGATCGCCATGGCCGGCAGCCATCAGATCTGGCTCTACGACACCGAGAGCCAGCAGGTCGGCGCGTGGGCGGGAAGCGGGGTCGAGAACCACGTCGACGGCCCCCTGCACGAGGCCGCCCTGGCCCAGCCCAGTGGCCTGGCCCTGCTCGGGCAGTGGTTGATCGTGGCCGACAGCGAAGTCAGCAGTGTACGGGCGATCGACCTCCACGAGAACAAGGTGGAGACGGTCGTGGGCAAGGGATTGTTCGACTTCGGCGACGTCGACGGGGCGGCGGCCGACGTGCTGCTGCAGCATCCCCTCGACGTGGCCGCGATCGGCGAGACTCTGTACGTGGCCGACACCTACAACCACAAGATCAAGGCCGTCGACCTGCGGGCCATGGAAGTGCGCACGGTCTTCGGCACCGGCGATCCCGACGTCATGAACGAGCCCGGCGGGCTGTGCGCGGTCGGCGAGCGCCTGCTCGTGGCCGACACGAACAACCACCGTCTGCTGTGGGCGGATCCGCGCGACGGATCGGTCACGCCCTTCGAACCCGTCGTGGCTCAGTAACGGATCCCGCCGGTGACCTGGAGCATCTGATAGCGCGCCTCGTTGATGCCGAGCAGGTCGTCGTCGCCGTCGAAGTTGTCGGTCAGATCGGTGTTGAAACGCAGCTCGAAGAGAAGGCGGGCGGGGTCGGCGATCGCGTACTCGAGGCCGATCGCCACGTTCCCCGCGATCGACCAGTCGGTGAGCTCGTCGAGCAGCGGGTCCTCGTCGTTCGACAACAACAGTTCGAGACTCGGGCCGAACAGCGCGTAGACCGACAGCTCTTCGTCGACGAAGAGCACCCGCCCGAGCACGGGGATCGACAGGTAGTCCGCGCCCACCTGCACGTCGATCGGCTCGTCGTCGATCGCCTCGATGCTGCGCGTGCCCTCGTAGCCCTTGCGCACGTACAGCCCTTCCACGACCACGCGGAAGGCCGAGTCGCGCTGGAGTTTCCACTCGGTGAAGGCACCGGCGACCAGCCCGATCCGCGTGTCGTCGTCGATCGCGTCGCGCCCTTCGAACGAGAAATTGCCCGTGAGGAAGGCGCCCCCGGCCTTCACCCCCACCCCCTCGAGCTCGATGGCGTGTGCGGTGCCGGCGGAACAGAAGAGGATCAGCAACAGGGTGGTGACGAGCGGGGTGCGCACGGCGGACCTCCGGAAGAGGGTGTGGGCGAAGCGTAGGCCGAGGCCGCTCCCACGGCAAGGCAACGACACGACCGTTGTCGTCCGGTCCGGCTCGCACTACAGTCCGGCGACCATGACCGTCGCACCCGTCCTCGCCGTTCTGCTGCTGATCGCCACCGTCGTCCTGGGCCTGCGTTCGGGGCGTGCGCCCGTGGCACCCTCCCACGACCCCAGCGCTCGCGAGGCCGCCCGCCGCGTCTACTCGCGCCGGACCTTCCTACGCCACGGCGCCGCGGTGGCCGGGGCCGCCGTCCTGGTCTACTCGGGGGCCGATCAGGCGGTCGACGACTTGCAGCGAGAGCACGGCAGCAACGGCGTCACCGAGCCCGTGTCCCACCAGTTCAAGCAGTTCGGCGAACCCTACTGGGCCTTCGTGTGGGTGGGCATGGCCCTGGTCGATCGCTTCGTCGGCCCTTCGAGGGTCGGTCGCTTCGGCCGGCAGTGCATGCAGGCCACCGCCTTCGGATTGCCGATCCTGTGGACCACCCAGCGGGTGCTCGGAAGCTCCCGGCCGACCGACGAGAACGGCCCGCGCTTCCACCCATTCCGCGACGAGAACGCTGCCTCGGGCCACACCTTCATCGGCGCCGTTCCGTGGATCGTGCTGCTGCGCACCACGAACCTGCCGTGGCTGCGCGGCGTGGCCGGCGTGCTCTCGCCGGCTTGCGGCTGGACCCGTCTGCACGACCGCAAGCACTACCTGTCGCAGGTCTTGCTGGGCTACGCGATTGCCTGGGAAGCGGTCGACGGAGTCGTCACTCCTGCTCACGAAGGCCGGGAGCTGGAGCGAACGACGGGCTCGTGACCACTACCCGCCCGTCTTCGAACACCGCCACCTCGACACCCTCGAAGCGGTCGATCCACGTGCGTGCCCGCTCCCACCCGTCGACGGCGATCGCGGTGCTCACCACCTCGGCGTCGGTCGCCGAGGTGGCCACGACCGCGACCGTCCGTTCGACCGTGACCGGATGCCGGGTCCTGGGGTCCACGAGATGGAAGCGGCGCACGGTCCCGCCGTCCTCGGTGTGGTCGACCTGGACCGTGCTCGACACCGACAGTGATCGGTCCCGCAGGGAGACGGTCGCCAACGGCGCCCCTCCCGGCGCCGCGAGTTCGACCCGCCATGCACCGGCGCCGGCCGGCGAGCCGAGCCCGAACCAGGAACTGCCCCCGAAATCGATCAACGCACGCGGGACACCGGCCTCGCGCAGCCGTGCGATCATGGCGTCGACGGCCAGGCCCTTGCCGTCGCCCCCCGGATCGACGCGATAGGCGTCGTGGGGCAGGAGTGCGAAGGTCGTGTCTCCGGACCGCTCGAGGGCGAGTCGGTCCATGCCGATCGGTGCGGTGCCGTCCTCCACGCGCAGGGTCCCCACGCTCGGGTCGAAGGCGCCGTCGGTGCGCGCGTGATCGTCGCGGACGCGAGCGAGGTACCCGTGCAGGGCTGGGGGAATCCGGTGGCGGCCGGCACCGGACTCGTTCAGTCGCTGCAAAGGGGTGCCGTCGCGCCAGGTGCTGAGCAGGTCCTCGTAGGCGCGGGCCTCGTCGAAGCAGGCGGCCACCAGCCCGGGCTCGGTTCCCGACGGAACGACGAGTCTCAGCGGCGATCCCATCAGCCACTGGATCGACGAAACCGGCTCGGCCGCGACGATCAACGCGAGCAGCAGTGCACCCGTCATGGTCTTCCGGGACGCGCGGTGTCTCCGTAGGCGTTGCGTCCGGGCCGCGCGACACCGACCAGCAGCGCCACGAGCAATCCCGCCAACGATGCCTGCAACAGCAGGAACGAACCGATCTTCAACCACGCGAAGTCGGCGTGCACGGCACGGACGAGCCAGGTGCTGCCCTCGCTCGAGAGGGCCGACACGAAGGTCGCCACCACCAGCGTTCCCTTCACCCGCGTCGAGACGGGCAGGAACAGCAGGAGATGGGTCAGCGTCATCACCAGAATGCCCATGGCGAAGAGGTGGAAGTGGCTCTGTTCGGCCAGCGACGCCCACGGCCGCGGAGGCTGTCCGAACTCGGCCTCGGGATCGCCGCGGTAGTACTCGGCGATCGACGACGGCGTGAGGTCCATCTTCGTGAGCAGCACGGCCCAGTTCGACACCCAGAACAGGGCGACGAACACGAGGAAGAACAGAAGAATGATCCGCAACATCGTGTTGCGGTCCCACTCACCGGTGATCACGAAACGCATGCCGGGATCCTCGAGACCGCTCAGGGGGTTCCGGCCTTCGACACCGGAGCGTCCTGCACCGCCGTCGCCGGGGTCACGAGGCACACTTCGGCCGTCGCTACGGCCCGTCGGACGCACGCCGTCACCGCCTGGGCCGTCAGCGTGCTCCCGGCGATCCCGGCGATGTCACGGCCGAGGGCCATCCGGTCGTCGAGCGGACGCGCGTCGAACTGGTCGAGCCACCGCTGCGGCGGCCGGTACTGCGGCGGCTCGTGGAAGGCCAGAAGATGCGTGGCGGCGACCGAGCCGTCGGGCGCGACCACCACCATGACCGTCTCCGGCAGACTGCGCACACGATGCGTCTCGATGAACGCGTAGCCCAGGATGGTGTCGTCCCGGTATCCCACGTACGCGCGGACCACGCGGCTGGGAACGCGGCTCCCGCTCCGGTCCTCGATCGCCTCGACCTGCTCTCCGTCGAGCACGAGCGTCCGGGTGCTCACCGAGTCGGCGCCATCGAAGGCCAGCCGCAGGGCGGATTCTCGGCTGTGGAAGACCTCGCCGCGCGCGTCGACGACGACGAGCGCGGTCAGGGTGAGGGCCAGGGCAGCGACGGGAACCAACCAACCCGTCGCCGCCCGGCGACCGTTCCGGGTGGAGGTCCCGGATCCACAACGGCACTTGTCACAGGAAACAGGCACAGACGACTCGCTTCGGAGTGGGGCTAGAAGACGAAGCCGGCACCGACGCGCACCTCGTCGCTGCGTGCGGCGTCGGAGTCGTGGCTCTTGTGCACGTACTCGCCCTTGAGCACCACGTTCGGGTGCGGCTTGACGTCGAGGCCCAGGGTCAGCAACTGCTCGGCCCGGGACGGATCGGCGGTGGCGCCGTCCGGCACCTCGTCCTGCAGGTCGAAGTCCTCGTAGCGCACCCAGGGCGAGATCCGCGTGGTCGCGCCGGGGCCGAGCACGACATCACTGATGTCGTAGGCGACGTCCACGTACCACCCGATCTGCCGCTCGGGGATCACGGAGCCCGTGGCGGTGAGGAAGTCGTCGGCACCGTCGATCCCCGACATCGCGAACAGAGCGCGGACGTCGAAGTTCGCACCGCGGAGGTAACCGTGGGCCTCGGCGATCCAATTGGTCAGGTCGAAGGAATCCGTGGCGTCGCCGATCAACTGGTTGTGATCCGCGCCTCCGTAGTAGCCGGACGCCGCCACGCCGTAGCGGCCGTCCTGGTCGTAGCGGACCTGCACCACACCGGCGATGTCCTCCCACAGCGCCCGGTTGCCCTTCTGGCGTCCTCCCCGCACGCCCTTGCTGCCGAACTCGGCGCCCTGCAGGCCGTTCACGAGGTAGGCGGTGTAGTCGACGTTGTCGCTCAATCGGCCGTGCGCGCCGGCACCGAGCTCACGCCAGGTCGAGGGAATGATCCTGCGCTCGATCTCGGGTCGGAAGTTGCCGCGGTAGAAAGGGGGCTCGTGCATGACGTTCACGAATCCGACCGGCAGCAGCAGGTTGCCGGCGCGCACGTTGAACCGCTCGTTCAACAGGAAGTCGAGGTAGGCGAACTCGACCGACACCGAACCGCTGCGACCGTTCACGGTGCCGGTGGTCCCGTGTTCGAATTCGAGCTCGGTGTTCATGATGATGTCGTCGGTGAACTTGTAGCCGAAGTACGCGATGAAGCGGTAGAAGTCGGCCGTGTTCACGGCGCCGGTCTCGTCGGTCTCCTCGATCGGGCTGGCGAAGTAGAACTCGCCGTAGCCGCCGATCGAGATGCCCTGCGAGACCCCGTAGACCTTGCTCGCCGCAGGGCCCATGCCGTAGGCCCCACGCAGTTCCTCGTCGGTCCCGGGGATGGCCATCTCCTCGCGGAGGCGAGCGATCTCCTCGGCCAATACGTCGATCTGGTCCTGCACGTCGCCGTCGGCGGCTGTCGCGGGGGACACGGGCGAGAAACAGGTCAGCACGAAGGCTGCCAGCAGGGCGAGCATCGGGGTCCGGCGGCGCACGCCCGGACTCAGGATCGTCATCGTCGTCATCGTCGTCTTCGTCCCGGATCAGAGGTCTCAGGAGGCGCGCGCCGCCGGGTCCACGCCGGTGCGGCAACCGTCGTACCTGAAATTGAAAACTGTTCTCAGTTTCAGGTGGGGCGAATCTAGGATCGGCCCCCGAGGGTGTCAACAGACCCGCCGGCGCTGGTCACGGAATTATGATGAAATGCACCACACTGCCCTGCCGGGTCTCCTGCGGCAGAATTACCTTCTTCCGCCACCTCCGCCCGGAGAGCCGAGCCCATGCCCCGCCTGCGCCACGAACTGCGACGTCTGACCGAGCTGGCCGCCCCGGTGGTGGTCGGCCAGCTCGCGACGATGATGCTCACCGTGGTCGACACGCTCATGGTGGGCAACGTGGGCGTGCAGACGCTGGCCGCCGCCTCGCTGGGCCACGTGTGGACCTACGGGACCATGATGTTCGCCATGGGACTGGTCTTCGGGATCGATCCCCTGGTCAGCCAGGCCTTCGGCGCCGGCGACGCCCGTCGGCAGGGACTGGCCCTGCAGCGGGGGATCGTGCTCGGGTTGGTGGTGAGCCTTCCGGTGGCCGTCCTGTGGTGGACGACCGACCACGCCATGGTCCTGCTCGGTCAGACGCCCGAACTGGCCGCGCTCGCCCGCACCTACGTGGTCGTCCAGATTCCGAGTCTGCCCGTGTTCATGGTCTTCGTGGCCTTGCGTCAGTACCTGCAGGCGCGGGGGATCGTGCGGCCGGCCATGGTGGTGGCGATCGTCGCGAACGTGGTGAACGCGCTGGCGAACTGGGTACTGATCTACGGGGAGTTCGGCCTGCCGGCCCTCGGTATCGTCGGGGCCGGACTGGCCACCGCCTCCACCCGCGGCTTCCTGCTGGTCGCGCTGCTGTGGTTGGTCCTGCGCGAGCGCATGCACCGTGACGGATGGACGGGCTGGAGCGCCGACACCTTCCGTTGGAGCGGACTGCGCGAGGTCTTCACGCACGGGTGGCCGGTGGGCCTGCAGCTCTCGTTCGAGGTCTGGGCCTTCCAGGCGGCCACGCTGTTGGCCGGGTGGCTGGGTGAGGCGGAACTCGCCGCCCACACCGTGGTGCTCAACGCGGCCTCGGTGTCGTTCATGGTGCCGATGGGCGTGAGCATGGCGGCGGTCACGCGGGTCGGGAACCTGATCGGCTCCGGGCGGCCGCGGGCGGCGCAACGCGCGGCCTGGGTCGCCCTGGCGGCCGGGGCCGGAGTGATGACGGTGTCGGCGGTGCTGTTCGTCACGCTTCGCGACGTGATCCCGATTCCCTACACCCAGGATCCTGCGGTCCGCGCCCTGGCCGCGAGCGTGTTCCCCATCGCGGCCGCCTTCCAGCTCTTCGACGGCACCCAGGTCGTCGGCGGTGGTGTCCTCCGCGGTATGGGACGCACACGCCCGGTGGCCCTGTTCAACCTCGTGGGCTACTACGTGCTCGCCCTGCCGCTCGCGGCGTGGCTCACGTTCGGACTCGGCTGGGGACTGCACGGGGTGTGGTGGGGCCTCGCCACGGGCCTGGCCACCGTGGCCCTCATGCTGCTGGCCTGGATCCACCGGCGGGGTCCGGCCACCGTGACGCCGGTGGTCAGGCCTGCGGGGTGACCCACAGGACGAAGGCCGCGACGATCACGGCATCGGCCGCGAAGTGCGCCAGGAACACCCAGGCCCAGCTGCGCCGTGCGCGGGCGATCCACGCCCACACCAGGCCGGCCCCGACGATCCCCGTGAAGCGCACGATGGCCAGGGCGGGCTCGTACAGCACCAGCAGGACGACGATGTGGTAGAGGGCGAAGCCGACGCCCGAGAGCCACCATCCGTGTGCACGTCCGAAGGCGCGCTCGGCGCGCGGCAGGAACTGCCCTCGCCACCACCACTCCTCGAACAACGGCACCAGGGCCAGGAACAGCGCCAGGTAGAGGCCGGTGTGGTCCGGGTTCCAGCCGTAGGCGCCCAGGTTCTCGAGATAGGGCTCGGGCGCGGTGATCGCAGCCCGCAGCAGCGCGTAGGCACCGAGGAAGACCGGACCGAACAGCAGCACCGCGAGCGGCGCACCGGTCCACCGCGACAGGTCCTCACCGACTGCCCGCCTCGGGTACCCACCCCGGTTGCTCAGGGGAACGATCCCGAAGAGCAGAGCGGGCACCAGCGCGCAGCCACCGATGACGTAGAGAAGGAAGGCCCACCGCAGATCGTGCAGCCCGTGGAAACCGAAGGCCACCAACCCGACCGGCGCCACCGCCGCGACCAGCAGACGCAGACGCTCGTCCACGGCGTGGTTCAAATCCGCTTCGGCAGACGCGTCTCACCGAGCTCGAGGATCCGTTCGAACTCGTCGCGTGTGAGCGGCATGACCGACAGCCGAGAGTGCTTGATCAGCGCGATGTCCTGCAGCAGCTCGTCGGCCTTGATCTGCTTCAGCGACACCGGCTGCTGCACCGTCTTCACGGCCTCGAGATCGACCGCCACCCACCGATCGTCGTCGGTCGTCGGATCGGGATACTGCTCACGGGTCACCTTGGTCAGGCCCACGACCTCGCGCGGACCGACCGAGTGGTAGACCAGGACCCGGTCCTTCTTCTTCATGGCCTTCAGGTTGTTCCGCGCCTGGTAGTTGCGCACGCCGTCCCAGCAGGCGGTCCCCTCGTCGAGCAGGTCCTGCCACGAGTACGCGCCGGGTTCGGTCTTGACGAGCCAGTAGGAGGGTTCGGTCGGCATGTCGGATCCTTCGGACAGGGGTGCCGATCGAGTATAGAAAGGTGAGCGCCCGATCGCCCCTACGCTCCGGCGTGGACTCCGCGCGCGCCGGCGTGTACCGTCGCCACGTTCCGCCCAACGACGGAGGATCTCGTCATGAAGCCCTGGCTCGTCGCCGCCGCACTCTGCGCGCTGATCGTCGCCCCCATGACCACGCCGGCCGAAGAAGGCCAGGACATCGAGGTCGACGGGCGCCACTTCGCCCCGACCATCGCGATCGAGCACGACGACACCGTGCACGAACTGCACGCGACGGGCTCGCACAAGCGCAAGAAGTTCTTCTTCAGCATCTACGCGGCCGTGGCCTACGTGGGCGGTTCGGACTTCTGGGCCGTCGTCGAGCGCGGGGCCGAGCGCAGCGACTGGGGCGAACTCCTGCTCGGAGCCGAGGGCCCCCACCGCATGCACCTGAAGATGCTGCGCGGTCTCGACGCCACCCGCATCACCAACGGCATCAACGAGGCGATCGAGAAGACGGCCACGCGCCCACTCGAGGAGATCGCCGAGGAGCGAGAGCGCTTCGTCGGGCTGTTCGACGGCGAACTCGACGAGGACCAGAGCCTTCTCATGACCTGGTTCCACGGCGAGGGACTCGAGATCCGGATCGACGAAGAGGTGATCGACACCATCCCCGGCGACGACTTCGCGCGCACCTTCTTCGAGATCTACTTCGGGCCGGAACCGATCGACGACGGGATGAAGGAAGACCTCCTCCGTCGCGTCCGCGGCGACGACTGAATCAGATCACCGTTCCCGGTTCGATCGTGGCCCCCTTCGGCACGACGATGATCCCACCCCGGATGGCGTAGTTCTCCGCGTCGTACTCCTCCACGCCCTTCTCGTTGATCAGCTGGGCGCCGTCGCCGATACGGGTGTCGAGGTCGCAGATCGCATTGCGGATCACGCAGTTCTCGCCCACGCCGATCGGGACCCTGCCCTCGGCCTCCTCGGGGGACTCGTAGCTTCCCGCGCCCATGAAGATCGTGTTCTCGAGCTCGCAATTCTTGCGCAGAACCGCACGGATCCCGATGATCGAACGCCTGACCCGACTTCCCTCGAGGATGGCTCCCTCGGCCAGGATCGCCTGCTCGATGTCGCAGTGCTGGATCTTGGTGCCGGGCAGGAAACGGGCGTGCGTGTAGATGGGGCGCTCGGCGTCGTAGAGGTTCAACGGAGGCACCGTCTCGACCAGGTCGAGGTTCGCGCGGTGGAACGCGGGAATCGTGCCGATGTCCTCCCAGTAGCCGTCGTAGGGGAAGGCGTACACGGCGTGTTGCTCGATGGCCCGCGGGATCACCTCGCGGCCGAAGTCCGTCGACGCGCCGTCGTCGAGCAGCTCCTCGAGCACGCCGGTGGTGAAGGTGTAGATGCCCATGCTGGCCAGCAGCATGTCGTCGCTGCAGTCCTTCAGGCCCATGCGCTCGAACGTGCCCTTCGGTGGAGTCAACTCGTCGAGCTGCTCCTCTTCCTGCGGCTTCTCGACGAAGGCGATGATCCGCCCGTTCTCGTCGACGTGCATGATCCCGAAGCTCTTCGCCTGCTCGCGGGTCACGGCCTTCACCGCGATGCTCACCGACGCCTCGCGCTCGCGGTGGAAACGCAGGAACGAGCCGAGGTCCATCAGATAGAGCTGGTCGCCCGACAGGACGAGGATCTCGCTCGGCCGGCCGTCGGTCAGCCGCGTGATGTTCTGCCGCACCGCGTCGGCCGTGCCCTGGTACCAGTCGCGGTTGGTCACCGTCTGCTCGGCCGCGAGAATGTTCACGAAGCCGCGGCTGAAGGTGTCGAAGCGATAGGTCTGCGAGATGTGCCGGTGCAGGCTCGCCGTGTTGAACTGGGTCAGGAGATAGATCCGGTCGAGGCCGGCGTGCAGGCTGTTGCTGATCGGGATGTCGATCAGCCGGAAGCGCCCACCCACCGGCACGGCGGGTTTGGCGCGGTCGCGGGTCAGCGGCCACAGCCGCGCCCCCTGTCCACCACCGAGGATCGCGGTCACCACCTGGCTCGTACGCTTCCTCATGACGATCCTTCCCGGCCGGCCTTCCGTGCGCTTCCGGCCCGAATGCGGGGATACAGGGGCGGACCTCGCAGCCTAGCCAGCACCGGTGACGGGCTCAAGTGTCGCTTCGTGATCCCGCGCTTGACGCACCCCTCAGCCGAACCGACCGTGCCTTCGCCGAACCCGCAGTCCAGAGGTCGATCGTGAACGAATCCCGCTCCTCGTCGAGCGCGCCCCCGCACGACGGCGAAACGGTCGCTCCCGAGGCGGTGGCGACCTTTCTCGTGCGGCTGGGCAAGGCTCTGCACACCTATGGGACTCCCAGCCACCGGACCGAGGACGCTCTCACACGCGTGGCACGACGTCTGGGGGTGCGCGGTCAGTTCCTGGTGACGCCGACCTCGATCCTCGGTTCCTTCGGCGAGGACGATGCCCAGATCACCCGCCTCGCCCGCGTCGACGCGGGCGAGACCGACCTCCGGAAACTGACGCAATTGCACCAGGTCATCCGGGACGTGTTCGCCGGCACGCTCGGAATCCGGGCGGCGAGCGCCGCCGTCGACGAGATCCAGGCCGCGCCCCCGGCCTACGGACCCCTCCTGGCGTGGCTCGCCTTCGCTGCGACATCGGCGGCCGCCGCCCGGTTCTTCGACGGCGGAGTCGCCGAGATCCTGGCGTCGGCCGGAGCGGGTGCCGCCATCGGACTGCTGAACATCGTGGGGTCGGAGCGGCCCCGGCTCACCCGCCTGCTCCCGGTCCTGTCGGGGATGGTCGCCGCTCTGCTCGCGGGCGTGTTGGCGGCCACCCACGGCGTGTTCGCACCGATCGTGATCCTGGCCAGCCTGATCGTCCTGCTCCCGGGGCTCACCCTGACCGTGGCCATGAACGAGCTGGCCCTGAACCACGTGGTCAGCGGGACGGCGCGCATGACCGCGGCAACGGTGACCTTCCTGGAGCTGGCCTTCGGCGTGGCCCTCGGGAGCGAGATCGCGCGCCGGGTCGCAGGCATCGTCACGGTGCCGGCCGCGCCGTCCCACCTGCCGGAATGGACCGTGGCTCCGGCCCTGGCGGTGGCCGCCCTGTCGTTGACCGTGCTCTTCCGCGCCCGGATCCACGACGCACTGCTGATCCTGCTCATGGCCACCATCGCCTTCGCCACGGCGCGTCTGGGCACCGGAGCCTTCGGCCCCGAGCTCGGTGCGGGCCTGGGCGCTCTGGGGCTGGGAGTCGCCGCCAACGCCGCCTCGCGGTGGCTCGATCAGCCGACGGCCATCGCCCTGCTGCCCGCGCTGCTCCTGCTCGTGCCCGGAAGCCTCGGGTTCCGGAGTCTCCAGGCCCTCCTGGCCGACGACGTCGTCGGCGGGATCGAGTCGCTGTTCACCATGGCGATCGTCGCCGTCGCCCTCGTCAGCGGACTCCTCGTGGCCAACCTGCTGGTGATTCCCCGGCGTCTCCTCTGATCCACGGCGTCCACCGATCGGGTCGCCCGGCGTGTCCCCGCCCGCGGACGCCTGGCCCGGAACGTACCGCAGGGTACGTGTCACGAAAACATAAACCGTTACCATGATTGGCGTTACGCCATCAGCGGTACACCGGGCGCCTGGCCTGGTCCTCGCCAGGCGAGGGAGTGGACCCGTGATCGCGGCGGACGGGATCCCCCCGCCGCCCGTGACCCGGGGAGAGGAGACGCCATGAGACGCTTGTTCACGATCACCGCACTCGGCCTCGGCCTGGCCCTCGCTTCCGTGGCCCCCGATCCGGCGACTGCCGGTGTCCGCGCCCGCGTCGAACTCGAGAAGAGGGTCGGCCCCGCGCAGGTCCGGGTTCGTCTGCACACCCCCGACCGCGTGGTTCGCCACCGAGGTCCCGCACCGATCCGCGTGCAACGTGCCGACCCCTGGTTCCGTCTCTCGCGGCGCGACCGTGCCGTCGCTCACCGCCTGTCGGTGGTGACGGGCATCGCAGAACGCCCACTGGTCGTGAAACGGGCCCGGGGCCTGACCTGGACGCGCATCGCCCGCATGCACCGGATCACGCACCGCGAACTCTTCGTCGCCCAGCACCCCCGACGCTTCGCGCAGTGGCTCGGCCATCGGCCCCCCTCGAACGGGCCGTGCCACGACTCCGACCGCGGCCGGGGCCACGGCCGCGGACACCGCGGCGGCCATCGTCGCCACTGAGTCCGGTCCTGGGACACATCTTGCAACCGTGGGACGGCACCCTCGGAACGAGCGAAGGACCCCGATGGGGGTCCTTCGCCCCGTTCCGTCCACGACAGGACATCCCGCCGCCCCCGACGGCGGAGACCGGAGCCGGACCATGCGGATCGAACGAACCGGAACGAAGATCCACGTCCCGGTCATGCTGATCGTCCTGACCGCGCTGGCCGCCTGCTCGGGCGGCGACGATCCCACGGTCCCCACGCCGACCACCGGAGGTCTGACGATCGCCGTCGACGGCGTACCCGCTGGGATCGAGGTCGACCTCGGGATCGCGGGTCCGGCGTCGTTCTCGGCCGTGGTCCACCGCGACACGACCCTGACCGGACTCATGCCGGGTTCGTACGTCCTGAGCGCATCGACGGCGATCGACGATCTGCTCGAGTACGTGCCCGATGGTGCCGCGCGCGCGCGCACCGTGGAAGCCGGCGAGACCGCGACGATCGAAGTCGTGTACACGGCCGTCGTCGCGCGCGGTCATCTGGCCGTCGAGGTCAGCGGACTGCCCGACGGGACCGAGGGAGCCGTCCTGCTGACCGGTCCCGGCGGATACCAGCGTTCGATCGTGGCGACCGACACCCTGCGCTCGCTGGCAGCCGGCTCGTACGACGTCACCGCCACCGCCGTCAGCGACGGTTCGCTCGCCTACGTGCCCGTGCCGGCCCGTGCCGACGTCGACGTCCCGGCCGGCGCAACGGTGACGGCCGCCGTCGGCTACGCGCCCCAGGAACTCGGGAGCCTGGATTTCGAGCTCACGGGCATCGAGATCGTCCAGTCCGTCCAGCGCGCGGCATCGGACGTTGCGTTGATCCGAAGCCGCGACGCGCTGGCGCGTGTGTACGTCGCGGCCAGTGAGGCGTCGCCTCTCCTGCCCGACGTACAACTCGAGATCCGCGTGAACGGGGACGTGGTCGCGACCCCGACGATCGAGCCGACCTTCGCTTCGGTGCCCACCCGGACCGACCGGGGTGATCTGGCGACCAGCTACAACTGGACGATCCCGGGGATCCACGTCCAACCGGGTCTGGAGATCGTGGCCACCGTCGACCCTGAAGCCGCGGTGGTCGAGGCGGACGAGACGAACAACACCTTCCCGGACGACGGTAGCCGCCGGAGCTTCACGGTCGCGTCGATCGATCCCCTGCCCCTGACCCTGGTCCCGATCCGTCAGAGCGTGAACGGTGAGACCGGCGATGTGGACGGCGGCAATGTCGAGACCTTCGTCACGACGGCGCGAGCCCTGTACCCCTTCCCCGACGTCGACGTCTCCGTGCGCCCGGTCTACACGACCGACGCTCCGGTCCTGCAGTCCGGCGACGGGAACGGCGCCTGGAGCACGATCCTCCAGGAGGTCCAGCTCCTGCGGCAGACCGACGGTGTCGACGCCTATTACTTCGGAGTGGTCCGCACCACGTATTCCTCCGGCGTGGCGGGTCTCGGATACATTCCGTCGAGCCGTACGTCGGACTATCGCACGGCGATCGGCTGGGACCGCCCGAACAGCCGGGCCGGCGTGCTGGCGCACGAACTGGGTCACAACCTGGGACGCTACCACGCACCGTGCGGTGGACCCGCCAACCCCGATCCCGACTACCCCTACGGTGGCGGAAGCATCGGGCAGTGGGGCTTCGACGCGCGGACCGGACAGCTCGTCGATCCTGTCGAAACGCGCGACATCATGACCTACTGCAACCCGCAGTGGATCAGCGACTACCACTTCGAGGGCATCCTCGAATTCATGGACGCCACGTTGACCCGTCGCACCACGGCCCAGCAGACCTGTCTGCTGGTGTGGGGACGAATCCGCGACGGTGAAATGGTGCTCGACCCGGCCGCGGTGCTCACGGCGCGACCGAACATCCCCACGACACCGGGAGATCACCGGGTCCGCGCGGTCGACGCCGACGGCAACATCCTCGTGGACCTGTCCTTCGATCCGCCCCGGATCGGCTGCGCCGACGCGCCGGACGCGAGTGCCTTCACCTGGTTGATCCCGATCGCGGACACGGCCGCCCGACGGCTGCACCGCGTGGCGGTGCGCGGAGCGGGACGTGAGGTCGAACGGACCGCCCGCGAGGACACCGGGACGGCCGCGCGTCGACCGGTGCAGCGACTCGAACGGACCGGCCCCGGCCGCGCCGTCCTGCGCTGGGACGCCACCGAGCGTCCGCTCGCGATCGTCCGGGACGCTCGCGAGGGCACCGTGCTGGCCATCGGCCGGCAGGGTACGCTGGACTTCGCGTGCACTGCGGCCGAGGTCGACGTGATCTTCTCCGACGGCGTGCGCAGTCAGGTGTGGTCGCACACGCTGGACTGAGGCAGGATTCCGCGCGAACGCCGCGCGACCCCGTTCCGAAAGGACGACCCATGAGGACGCGATTCCTGTTGCCCGTCCTGACCCTGATGGCCCTGCAGGTCCCGATCGAGGCGGCCGGCCAGTTGCCGGTCTCGATCCGGGCGTCGGCCCTCTACGCCCGCCAGGCCGCCACGCTGGACGCGACCGCCGCCGGCGTCGACCTCGGCGAGACCGACACCAGCGCCAACGCGCTGGGCGCCGAGGTGCGTGTCGGAATCCCGGTCGTGGGAATCGACCTCGGCCTGCACTACCTGCGTCACTTCGGCGACGTGGGCCCCGAGTTCGACGACGAGATCTCCGGCGTGGCCGAGTTCGGCCTGGCCGCCAACGAGATCGCGATCTTCGCCGAGAAGCACTACGAGCTGCTGCCGCTGTCGCCGATCGCCCCCTACGTGGGCGTGGGCGCATCGTACGCGCGCATCGAACTGTCCGACGACCTCGACGTCACGGCCGGCTTCGACGGGGCGAGCGATCTCGAGGCCTCGGCCAACACCGCGCGCATCTACGCCGTCGGGGGCATCGACCTGATCGGTGGGCTCGGGCTCGTGGGACGGGCGGGCTACACCTTCAGCGGGACCTACGAACTCGAGACCGACCTGCCCCTCGACGTCGACGGCGCCGACGCGAACATCGAAGTCGACTACGACGGCTTCTACGCGTCGATCGGTCTGTCGCTCTTCGGGATCTGACCCTCGAGCGGGCGGGGCGCGCTCAACGCGTGCCCCGCACCGTCCGGGCGAACCAGGCGATGAACAGGGCGAACACGGCTGCCCCGGCCAGCGCCGCCACGAGCTCGCTGCCGGCCCATCCGGTCCCGATTCCCTCGGGGCGGCGCCCGAGGGCCAACGTGATCCCGGCGAGCAGGACGCCCAGCAGTCCTTCACCGCCCACGAACCCACTGCCCAGCAGCACACCACGCTCCCGACGCCCCGAGCGTTCCTCGTGGTCGCGCGCGCGGCTCTCCATGAGGTGGCGTAGCAGTCCGCCCAGGAACACGGGCACCATGGTCGCCACCGGCAGGTACACCCCCACCGCGAAGGGCAGCGAGGGGATCCGCAGCAGTTCGCACACGACGGCCAGACCGGCACCGATCCCGACCAGGGTCCACGGCAGCTGCTGGTCGAGCACGCCTTCGATCACCAGCTTCATGAGCGTGGCCTGCGGTGCGGGCAGTTCGTCACCCCCGAAGCCGAAGGTGCTGGCCAGCAGGATGACCGACAGACAGACGAAGGTCGCCGACGTGAGCACGCCGGCCAGCTCGCCGATCTGCTGGCGACGCGGCGTCGCGCCGAGGAGGAAGCCGGTCTTGAGGTCCTGTGAGGTGTCACCGCTGATCGACGCTGCGATCGCCACGACCGTGCCCACCGTGAGTGCGGTGGCCTTGCCCAGGGCGTCGGTCCAACCCAGGGCCAGGAAGATCAACGAGGTCCCGAGCAACGCGGCGATGGTCATGCCGCTCGTGGGGTTCGACGTCACGCCGACCATCCCCACGATGCGCGAGGCCACCGTGACGAAGAAGAACGCGAAGATCACGACGCACACCGCCGCCACGATCCGGCCGAAGGCGGCGAAGTCGCCGCCGAACACGGCGGGCACGAAGGCCAGCACGCACGCGATGATCAGCACCCCGATCACCACGACGCGCAGCGAGAGGTCCTGGCCGGTGCGCGGAATCTCGACGGCACCCGCGGCGCCCCCCACGCGGCCCTTCAACTGTTCCATCCCCAACCGGAAGCTCTCCACCATCACCGGAATGCTGCGCATCAGCGTGATGATCCCCGCGGTGGCCACCGCTCCGGCACCGATGTAGCGCACGTAGCGCGTCCAGATCTGCGACGCGCCCATTTCGTTGATGGTCAGCAGGGTCTCGGGGAACAGAGGCACCGCACGCCCCTCGCCCCAGTAGGCAATGGCGGGAATGATCACCAACCACGACAGCAGACCGCCGCCGACCATGATCGTGGCGATCCTCAGGCCCAGGATGTAGCCCACCCCGAAGAGCGCGGCCGAGATCTCGCTGCCCAGCTGCGCCTTCTTCAACAGGGGCAGTTTGAACTCCACGTCGCCGGGGATCAGACTCACCCAACTCGTGAGCGCCTTCAGCGCCGCTCCCATTCCGAGCCCGACGAACACGTTGCGCGCCCGGCCACCGCCGACCTCGCTCGCCACCAGCACCTCGGCGCAGGCCGTTCCCTCGGGATAGGGCAGGTTCCCGTGTTCGCGTTCGATCAGGTATCGACGCAAGGGGATCATGAACAGGATCCCGAGGCATCCGCCGCACATGGCCAACAGGGTCATCTGCAGGAGGCTCGGGTTCATCTCCCACAGGAACAGGGCCGGTAGCGTGAAGATCACCCCGCTGGCCACCGAACTCGAGGCCGAGCCGATCGTCTGCGACAGATTCGCCTCGAGGATCGAGCCGCTCTTCCCCGCCGCGGACAGTGCCTTGAAGCCGGCCACCGTCATCACCGCCACCGGGATCGACGTGCTGATGGTCAGCCCTGCCTTCAGGCCCAGGTAGGCGTTCGCCCAGCCGAAGATGATCCCGAAGAGCACCCCGAAACCGATCGACGGCAACGAGAACTCCGTGGGGGTCCGCGCCGCGGGAACGTAGGGCTGGTAGGTCTCCCCTTCGGGAAGTGCGGTGTAGGCGGTGTCGTCGAGACCGCGGCGTTCGGACATGGGCAGGATCTCCGGGACGGGTCGTGGCGGTACGCGGACGAAGGAGCGTGGACGAGCCCGGGCCGGGGGTCAAGACCGGGGCGAGCGGCCCACGGGACTCAAGACGCGGGCGCGACCGGCCGAATACCGGGAACGATCGCCCGTGTCCGTGTCTCGACCCGAACGAGTCCGATGAATCTGCGCGCCCGCCTGCTCTCCGTCTTCCTCCCGCTCACCGTGGCCCCGGCCCTGGTCTTCGGCGTGGTGCAGTGGTGGACGCTGGGCGAGATCGAGCGCTTCGAGCAGCGTGGGATCGATCGTACCGAAGAGGCCGAGTCGGTCGTCGCCGGGCAGCTGCGGACCATGCACGGACTGCTCGAACGCGAGATCCAGAGCGGCCAGCTCGAGGTCGCCCACCGGATCGCCGACGTCCTCGACGCCGAGATCGAAGCCCGGGTGCTCCTGGCCCGGGTGATCGCCGGTTCCGAGCTGACGAGACGAGCCGCCGCGCCCGGAACGCACGACGCCGGGCTGTGGCTCCGGCGGATGCGGACCCTCGTGCGCCAGGCGGGTCTCGCCGAGATCGCGCTCCTCGACAGCGACGGATTCGAGATCCACGCGGTCGGCGGCCGGGTTCGTCTCCCGGGCACGGGTCCCCCCGTCGGCACGGCGCCTCTCGTCAACAGGAGCCCCGACGAATCGACACGTCCCTGGTGGCGTGCCCGTCGAGCCGAGCCATCGGCCACCGTCTCCGTGCACTCCGGGCCGAACCCGGATCTGCCCGACACGATGACCTCGCTGGTCGTGGCCCATTCCGTGGCGCCGGGCGACCCCGATGCGTCCATCGGTTCCCGGGACCGCACCCCCGTCGTGAAGGTGGTCGTGCCCTTCGGCGACCTCGTCGAACGCGCCGCCGATCTGCACGAGCCCGGTGCCCACCTGGTCGTCCTCACCGCCGCGGGCGACACGCTGCACTCCGGCCACCCGGCCGCGAGCGTCGCCCCCGCGTCGGCCAGCCGCGAGGTCGCGCACCGTCACGGATTGATCGTGGAGTACCACGCCACGAGCGCACGCGCAGCCGAGGCTCGCCGTCGTCTGGAGTCCATCGAGGACCGGATCCTGCAGTTCCCGGTCGAGCTCGCGGCCGAGGCCAGGACCTTCGCCGGGCAGACCCGCCGGATGGAACTCTGGGTGGCCGCGATGGCGCTCGTCGGCGCACTGCTCACGGCCGGCTTCGTCGCGTGGATCTCCCGCGACATCAGCCGGCCGGTGACCGCTCTGTCCCGTCTGGCGCGCACGATCGCGCGCGGCGACCTCGACACACCGATCCATGTTCGGGGCGTGAACGAGGTCGCGGAGCTCGGCGACGACCTCGATCGCATGCGTCGCCGTCTGCAGGTCCAGATGAGCGCTCTGCAACGCGCGAACAACGACATGAAGCGCGCCATGGAGATCAAGTCGCAGTTCCTGGCGAACATGAGCCACGAGATCCGTACGCCGATGAACGGTGTCCTCGGCATGACGGAGCTCCTGCTGGGCACCGAACTCGATCACGAGCAACGACAGTACGCCGAGACCGTTCACGGTTCCGGTGAGACGCTCATGCGCGTGATCAACGACATCCTCGACCTGTCGAAGATCGAGGCCGGAAAGATGTCCATCGAGACGGTCCGCTTCCCCCTGCGGGCTTCGATCGAGGAGACCGCCGACCTCATGGCGCTGCGGGCACACGAGAAGGATCTCGACCTGGTCGCCGTACTCGATCCGGGCCTGGCCAGCGTGGCGCTCGGCGATCCGACCCGGCTGCGTCAGGTCCTCGGCAACCTGGTGAGCAACGCGATCAAGTTCACCCAGGCCGGCGAAGTGGTGATCCGCGTTTCCGAATCACGCCCCACCGATGAGGCCCTCGAACTCCGGTTCGACGTGAGCGACACGGGCGTGGGGATCTCGGCCGAACAGCAGCAGAGCCTGTTCCGACCCTTCACGCAGGTCGACGCTTCGACCACGCGCCGCTACGGGGGCACCGGCCTGGGTCTGGCGATCAGCAAGCAGCTGGTCGAACGCATGAACGGCGGGATCGGGGTCCAGAGCGAGCCCGGGCGGGGATCGACCTTCACGTTCACGGTGCGGCTGGGGCTGCCGGGGGACCACACCGATCCGGCCCCGGTACTGTGTCCCGACGGGGCGAGCCGGCGGATGCTGATCTGCGACGACAATGCGACCGTTCGACAGCAGCTCAGCTTCGAACTGCTGCCGTGCGGTGTGCACGTCGACATCGTGCCCGACTGCGAGGCCGCCCGCCCCTTCGTGCAGCGCGCCATCGACGAGGACGAGGCCTACGACGTCATCCTCGCGGACTGGCCGCTGGTCTCCCGCGATGACGCGCTGTGCAGGGAATTCCGGAAGCTCACCGAGGCCACCGGAGCCACCGTGCTCGCCCTGGTCCCCCTCGGCCAACCCTGGGACGCCGGCGAGGCCCGAGAGGCAGGGGTCGCGGGCATGATCGCGAAACCCGTGAAGCGGCACGAGCTGTACCACCGGCTCAGCGACGTGTTCGACGAGAACGCGGCTCCCGTCGCATCGACACCCGCGACTTCCGAGGACACGATGCCCCTCCCCGAGGGAGCCGTGCTCGTGGCCGAGGACAATCCGGTGAACCAGCAACTGATCCACCGGCTGCTGCAGAAGGTCGGAATCGACGACGTGACGGTCGTCGAGAACGGGCAGCTCGCGCTGGATGCTCTCTGCACCCGCGACTTCGCGCTGGTCCTCATGGACATGCAGATGCCGGTGGTGGACGGTCTGACGGCGACCCACCGCATCCGCGAGTCCGGCTCCGGGGTCCGCGACCCACGAATTCCGGTCGTCGCCCTCACCGCCAACGCCATGAACGGTGACCGGGAGCGCTGCCTGGCGGCCGGCATGGACGACTACATGGCCAAGCCGGTTCGCCTGGCCACTCTCCGCGAGGTCCTCCGCCGTCACCTGCGGCCCTCGGTGGCGTCCTGATCGACCCGTGGCCGGTCGCCGGCCCCGGTGCTACGCTCCCCGGCCCGACCCCGACCGAGGACGAGCCATGGCCGAGACGCGCGACGACTGGCACGAGCACTTCTTCGAGGGCCTGTGGCTCGAGGTCCAGGAACATTCCTTCGGACCGACCGAGACCCGCGAGCTGGTCGACGCCGCCCGCGAGGCGCTGCAACTCACGCCCGACGCGCGGCTGCTCGACGTGCCCTGCGGCAACGGCCGGGTGGCGGTCGAGCTGGCGGCCCGCGGCCATCCGGTGACCGGTGTCGATCGCTCGGCGCCACTGATCGAGCGCGCGCGTGCCGCCGCGCGGGAACGGGGCGCCGACGTCCGGTGGATCGAGTCGGACATGTGGCAGCTCTCCCTCGACGCGACCTTCGACGCCGCAGTGTGCCTGTGGTCGAGTCTGGGCTACGGCAGCGAGACCGACGACGACCGCTTCCTCGCGTCCGTCACGGATGCGCTGGAGCCCGGCGGAGGCTTCCTGCTCGAGACCCACGTGGTCGAGACCCTGCTCCCCTGGTTCGAGCCCCACGGCTTCCGTTGGGCGGGCGATGTCGCCGTTGCGGAGAACCGCGCCTACGACCACGCCCGGGGCCGACTCGACACCGAATGGGTGCTCAGCGCACCCGACCGACGCGAGCACCGCACCAGCTCCCTGCGTCTCTACACCTACCGGGAACTCCTGGAACGCCTGTCGAGGCACGGGCTGGGCGAGTTCGAGGCCTACGGCTCTCCCGATCTCGAACCCTTCGAGCTGGGTTCCTCGAGACTGCTGCTGGTGGCACGTCGCTCCTGATCCGGTGCACCATCCCGTCTAAAGGTCGCGATCGGTCCGCCCGATACTCAGGGGTGGCGGGACACCTCTGCCGTGTGCCCCGGCTCGAACGGAGCTGATGCCCCGATGACCGTGACCGACGAACCCACTGCCTGCACCGGCGCCACCGGAGCCGGGATCGACGTGGACCAGTGCGCCGCCTTCCGAGCGATGCTCGACAGTGTCGTCGTCCACGACGCGGACGACCACCGCGTTCTCGCGGCGAACCCGGTCCTCGTCGAATGGCTGCGGACCCCGGCCGAGGAACTGAAGGGGCGCGACTTCTTCGAACTCTTCGGCCCCGACGGCGCCCGGCTCCTGCGCGAGGGTTTCACCAATGGCTCCGGCGGTCCGAGCGGCGAGTTGCGCCTGACCTGTCCCGACGGCGATCGCTGGGTTCTGCTCCGGAGTCGTCGGAATTCCTTCGCACACGGCTCGCACTGGGTCACCACGCTGCGCGACGTCACCGAGCGGAAGCAGGCCCACGAACAGTCGCTCGCGGCCCGCGCCGAGGCCGAGCAAGCGCATCGGCGCCGCAGCGAGTACATCGCCGCGATCAGCCACGAATTGCGTACGCCCATGAGCGGAATTCTGGGGATGAGTTCGTTGTTGCTCGAAGGGGAACTCCCCCGCGACCAGCGCGAGTACGTCGAGACCATCCAGAGCACGGCCGAGAGCCTGGTCGGGCTGCTGAACGAGATCCTCGACCTCGCCAAGATCGACCGCGGTCACTTCCAGATCGACCACACGACCTTCTCCCCGCGCGACGTCTGCACCAGCGCGATCCGGCTCCTGCGCTCGAACGCCGGATCGGCGGGGATCGATCTGCGCTTCGAGACCGAAGGCGTCCTGCCCGGCGCGTGCACCGGCGATCCGGTGCGCCTGGGACAGGTGCTGGTCAACCTGCTCGGCAACGCCCTGAAGTTCACCCACTCCGGCCACGTCGTCCTGCGGGTCCACGGGCAGCCCGACGACGCCGACCACGTACGACTCCGCTTCGAGATCGAGGACACCGGCATCGGGATCGAGCCCGACGTCCTGCCGCGAGTGTTCGAGCCCTTCGCCCAGGCGCGGGGAAGTTCCGGATCGGCCTACGGTGGGACCGGGCTGGGCCTGGCCATCAGCCAGAAACTCGTGGAGATGATGGGCTCGCGGATCGAGGTCCGCAGCGAGGTCGGTCGGGGTTCGGTGTTCTGGTTCGAGCTCGGGATGGAGACGTCCGGAACGGCCCGGGAAATGGTCGACGCGGGCGAGGGCGACGTCCTGTACGTGGGGCGTCCTGGCGATCGCCGCCAGGCATTCGTCGAGGCCCTCGACACCGCCGGCCTGAGCGTCGAGATCTGCGAGCTCTCGTCGGCCGCCCTCGATCGGATCCGCGCGCGACGCGCGAGCGACCGGCCCTACCGGCTGGTCCTGGTCGAACAACAGCTTCCCGACCTCGACGGCGAGACCTTCGGCCGCTCGGTCCGCAATCGTCTGCGTGACTCCGACACGCCGCTGGCCATGGTCGCGTCCGAGCAGCGCCCGGTGGCTCCCGAGCGAGCCGAGCGCTCGGGTTTCGAGCACGTCGTGCGGACCCCGGGCGACGCCACGGGACTGGTCGATCCGGGTCGAGGCGAGCACGACGGCTCGGCGACTCCGGATCCGGAGGCAGCACCCGAGACGCCGGCGAACGACGACCCCGCCGTCCTCGTCGTCGAGGACAATCCGGTCAACC